>JAGHSS010000265.1 GCA_018065745.1 Candidatus Neoflavobacterium equi
TTATGGGCAAATTGCATTTCAAAAATAACTTTATTATGACGACAAAAAGGATATAACGAATTCTAAAAAAATGTGCTTCACAATTTTGCACATTTTATTAATACCCCTTTTAGTTTCACAGATGCTAGACTTTTAAAATTCAGTGCAATTTAATAAATTTTTAAATTTTATTTAACTTAATAGCGCATGATTTCTCACAGAGTTTTTAATTTCCATATTCACTGCGGCAGGATTCACTTTTTATTAGTTTTTGCAGACATCCTTGGAAAGTAAACCCCAACTGTATTATCTTTGGGAGTAGGGAAGGTTGGCAGCAACCTTTGATATTAGAATTGAAATAAATACCTTATGATATTTGAAAAAGATAAAGTGTTGGCCATGTGCAAGGAGTTTTCAAAAAACACCTTGATGGAAACCTTGAGTATTGAATTTATAGATTGTGGACCTGATTTTTTGGTAGCCAAAATGCCTGTTACACCAACAGTTCATCAACCGATGGGCTTGCTTCACGGCGGTGCCAGCGTAGCTTTGGCAGAAAGTGTTGGAAGTGCGGCTTCCATCTTTTTTGCAGATCCAACAAAATTTGAAGTACGTGGGATTGAAATTTCAGCCAACCACGTCAAAGCAAAGCGCAATGGAGAAGTAACTGCTACAGCCCGTATGTTACATCAAGGAAAGAGCATCCACCTTTGGGAAATTAAAATCTGTGATGAATCCGGCCAATTGATTTCCATCTGCAAGTTGACCAATATGATTATTCCCAAGAGAGCCCAATGAAAACCATCATAAAATATTTGGAGCAGCACCTGGGGGAAAGTTTGCCCTTTGTGTTGTATGCCAAGCCCAACAGCAGCAACCTGATTGGTTTTTTTCAGCAGGATTACAGCATACACCAAACCACAGATTTTTTGGATCGCGGTTTTGTATTTGCTCCTTTTGATGCCGGGCAGCAGGTTTTTTTTCCAGAACACGCCTGTGAAATCATCAAGGACACCTTGGATTTTGAAGTACCCTCAGGACAATTTGAAGATTTTGTACCCACCCAAACGGTTAAGGAGGCACATGAAGCCTTGGTTCAAAAGGGAATTGACGCCATTAAAGCAGGGACCTTTCACAAGGTGGTTTTGTCCAGGAGAGAGGACATACCCGTTGCAGATCTTAATTTTTTAGCCATGTATCAGCGGTTGTTACAGACCTATCCCACGGCGTTTAGGTATTGTTTTTTCCACCCGCAAATTGGTTTGTGGATGGGCGCAACCCCAGAGCAGCTTTTGAAGAAGGACGGCCAGCACATTGCTACCGTTTCTCTGGCAGGAACCCAGGTAGATCAAGGCATCACACCAACGGTTTGGGGAACAAAAGAGCAGGAGGAGCAACAAATTGTGACAGATTTCATCACCAAGGCGTTGGATGCCCATTGCACACAGGTGCAAGCCACGGCTCCACATACCGCCAAAGCAGGTAGTTTGTTGCATTTAAAGTCAGAGATTCAAGGTGTGTTAAAGACGCCAGAAGATTTTGTTGCGGTTTTAAAAGCCCTACATCCAACCCCGGCACTTTGCGGGTTGCCCAAGGCAGCTGCTCGTGATTTTATCAATGCAGAAGAGGGATATCCCAGAGAGTACTATGCCGGTTTTTTGGGCGAGCTCAACAGAAATTATGAAAATCAGGAACCAGAAACCGCAGATTTATACGTCAATTTGCGTTGTGTACAGTTAAAGTACAACGCTGTTCAATTGTATTTGGGAGGCGGCATCACTGCAGACAGCCACCCGACAGCTGAATTTTGGGAAACGGTAAATAAATCTCAAACCATAAAAAAGATATTGTAATGAAACTAGATATATTAGCATTTGGAGCACACCCAGACGA
>JAGHSS010000031.1 GCA_018065745.1 Candidatus Neoflavobacterium equi
GATTATATGTCTGAAGAAAGAGTAATAAGAATTAATAAGGTTTTAAAGGAATTAAATATTTCTCTAGATCGTGCAGTTGAATTTTTGAAGTCAAAGAATGCTTTGATTGAATCAAGTCCAAATGCAAAAATATCTGAGGGAGAATATTCAATCTTATGTGCTCAATTCTCTGCTGATAAAGGTAAAAAAGAAGCTTCTATTGAAGTAAGCGAAGAAAAGCGAAAAGAAAAAGAAGCTTTGCGTTTACAAAGAGAAAAAGAGTTAGAAGAAAAGCGTAAAAAAGAGGAAGAAGTAGAAAAGCTTCGTCAAGAAGTTGTTAAAGCTCGTGCTACGGTTGCAAAACCAAAAGCGGTAGGTAAGATAGATCTTGACCCAGTTAAAAAACCTGAAGTTATTTCTAATACCATTTCTAAAGATAAAGAAGATACTACTGTTTTGTCATCAAATAAAACTGAAGTTCCTGTTGAAAAACAAGAGCAAAAGCCGGTTGATGTTGCTGCAGTAGCAGAACCAAAAGCAAATGCCCCAATACAAGAGGCTGCTACCCCAAAAGAAAATAAAGTAGCTAAAGATTCAGTGAATTTAGAACAAAACAACAAAGAAGCGAAACAGGATCAAACTCCTGCAGCTCCAACTACAGAAAAAGCGTCAGCTGATGTAGTTTCAAATCCAGAGGAAACAAAGATTACTACACAGTATCAAACGTTGTCCGGACCATCTTTTACAGGTCAAAAAATTGATTTATCTCAATTCAACAAGCCAAAGAAAAAGAAAGAAGATTTCAAAAAAGATGCGAATGCAAATAAACCAGGTGCTGCAAATGCAAACAAACCAGGTGATGCTAACAAAAACAAACGCAAGAGAATTGCAAAACCAGGAACGCCAAACGCTGCAGGTGACAACAAACCAGCAACGCCAGGTCAAGGTGGAGCAAATAATAGCAACAACAATAACAACAACAGAGGTAAATTCAACAAAGACTTCAAAAAAGGTGCTCCAAAACCACCCTTAGTTAAGGTTGAACCAACTGATGAAGAAGTTAAAAACCAAATCAAAGAAACGCTAGAGCGTTTACAAGGTAAAGGGAACAAGTCAAAATCTGCTAAATATCGTAGAGACAAGCGTGATGTTCACCGTCAAAAATCTGATGATGCTGCTCAAGCATTAGAAGACGGAAGCAAAGTATTGAAAGTGACAGAATTCGTTACTGTAGGTGAGGTTGCTACCATGATGGAAGTGCCAATTACTAAAGTTATTGGAACATGTATGTCATTGGGAATCATGGTTACCATGAACCAACGTTTAGATGCTGAAACGCTTTCTATCGTTGCTGATGAATTTGGATATGAAGTAGAGTTTACTACAGCTGACATTGAAGAAGCTATTGAAGTTGAAGTAGACAGACCAGAAGATTTAGTTTCTCGTGCGCCAATCGTTACTGTAATGGGTCACGTGGATCACGGTAAGACATCTCTTTTGGATTACGTGAGAAAAACAAATGTAATCGCTGGGGAATCAGGAGGTATTACACAACATATTGGAGCATACTCTGTGAAAGTAGGAGATAACAATCGCATTACTTTCTTAGATACGCCAGGTCACGAGGCGTTTACCGCAATGCGTGCACGTGGAGCTCAAATTACAGATATTGTAATTATTGTAATTGCGGCTGATGATGACATCATGCCACAAACAAAAGAGGCAATCTCTCACGCTCAAGCAGCAGGAGTGCCAATCATTTTCGCAATCAACAAGGTGGATAAGCAAACAGCTAACCCAGAGAAAATCAAAGAGCGTTTAGCTGGTATGAATTTCTTGGTTGAAGATTGGGGAGGTAAATACCAATCTCAAGAGGTGTCTGCTAAACAAGGAATCGGTATGGATGAATTACTTGAAAAAGTATTGTTAGAGGCTGAATTGTTAGACTTGAAAGCAAACCCTAAGAAATTGGCTGTTGGAGCTGTTGTGGAAGCACAGTTAGACAAAGGTAGAGGATATGTAACTACGATCTTGGTTCAAGCGGGAACATTGAAAATTGGAGATTACTTACTTGCTGGTAAAAACCACGGTAAAGTACGTGCCATGTTTGATGAGCGTGGAAACCAAATCAAAGAAGCGGGTCCTTCCATGCCAATCTCAATCTTAGGATTAGATGGTGCTCCTACAGCAGGGGATAAATTCTCTGTATTTGAGGATGAAAGAGAAGCAAAACAAATTGCAGCTAAGAGAACTCAATTGATGCGTGAGCAATCAGTAAGAGCTCAAAAGCACATCACTTTGGCAGAGATTGGAAGAAGAATCGCATTGGGTCAATTCAAAGAATTAAACATCATCTTGAAAGGGGATGTGGATGGTTCTGTTGAGGCATTGTCTGACTCGTTCCAAAAATTATCTACTGAAGAGATTCAAATCAGAATCATTCACAAAGGAGTTGGAGCAATTACAGAATCTGACGTATTATTAGCATCTGCTTCAGACGCGATTATTATTGGATTCAACGTGCGTCCGCAAGGAAGTGCGAAACAATTGGCTGACAAAGAAGAAATTGACGTGAAAACATACTCTATCATCTATGATGCTATTGATGATATTCGCGATGCAATGGAAGGTATGTTATCTCCAGAATTGAAAGAAGAAATCTTGGGAACTGCAGAGATCCGTGAGACCTTCAAAATTTCTAAAGTTGGAACTATTGCAGGTTGTATGGTTACAGACGGAAAAATCGTTAGAAGTTCTAAAATCCGCTTAATCCGTGAAGGTGTTGTAATTTACACAGGTGAATTATCTACATTGAAACGTTTCAAAGACGACGTTAAAGAAGTTTCTAAAGGATACGACTGTGGTATGCAAATCAAGAACTACAATGACATCAAAGAGTATGATGTTGTAGAGGCTTTCCATACAATTG
>JAGHSS010000324.1 GCA_018065745.1 Candidatus Neoflavobacterium equi
ATATTTGCGTTTACAATACTAAGAATATGGATCAAAAATCAGAAGACTTTTACAAAAGGTTAAAAGAAGAGTTAATCAACTCAACCGTTTGGCCTTCAGAATATTTGTTTAAATTTATATTGCCAGCATCTCCAGAGAATGTTACCTTTATAAAGAATTCATTTGCAAATAAAAACGCGCAAATTGTAGAAAGTACCTCCAAAACAGGAAAATTTTCAAGTCTTTCAGTTAAACTTCGCATGGAAAGTGCTCAGAGTGTAATTGATAAATATAAAGAATTAAGTGTCATTGAAGGCATTGTTTCACTATAAACACCCATTTTATGTTATACGATAAAGCAGAGTTATCCAAGCTTGAATACAATTCATCTCGTTCAGATTTGATTATTCCAGAATATGGTCGTCACATCCACAAGTTGGTTGAGAAAGCGAAAACGATTGAAAATCGCGAGGAACGCAATGCTGCTGCTAGATACATAATTTCAGTGATGGGGTTTTTCAATCCGCATTTAAGAGACGTTCCAGATTTCCAACACAAATTGTGGGACCAGCTTTTTATCATGGCTTCTACAGATTTTGATGTTGATTCTCCTTTTGGCAAACACCAACCTGAAGTCATTAAATACAACGCTGGCAGATTGCCTTACCCACAAACCTATCCAAAATACCGTTTCTATGGAAACAATATTTTGAATATGATCAAGGTGGCAGTAAGTTGGGAAGACAGTGAGTTGAAGACCGCTTTGATATTTTCTATTGCCAACCACATGAAGAAATGTTTCTTAAATTGGAACAAAGACACGGTGGATGATCAAGTGATTTATGCGCATTTAAAAGAGTTATCAAAAGGCAAGATTGACATGAATCAAATGGGAGAAGAATTAGCTGCGACCAATAATTTGATGCGTGTCAACAAAAAAATGTCAAATAAATTGCAAACCACACCTGGGAATACGCCTTTTACTCAAAAGAATAAAAAGCCATACACCAGTAATTCCAATACGTCTTCATCTACAAATACACAAAATAGACCAAGACAGAATTACAGCAATAACACCAACACCAACACCAATACCAACAACTTTAACAAAAAATAAGACATCAATAAAAATATGGGAACTTTTAAAATAGAAGGGGGCATACCTTTAAAAGGAGATGTGCAACCTCAGGGTGCAAAAAATGAAGCGTTACAAGTGTTATGTACAGTGTTACTGACACCAGAAAAGGTAACCATATCAAATATCCCAGACATTATTGATGTCAATAAATTGATCCATTTATTAGGTAATTTGGGTGTTAAAATCCAAAAAAACGGACCTAATTCATATACATTCCAGGCTGATGAAGTCAATATGGAATACCTTGAAACAGAAGCTTTCAAAAAAGAAGGAGGTTCATTGCGTGGGTCTATCATGATTGTTGGACCACTTTTAGCTCGCTTTGGGAAAGGATATATTCCAAAACCAGGAGGAGATAAAATTGGGCGCAGAAGATTGGACACCCACTTTGAAGGATTCATTAACCTAGGAGCAAAATTCAGATACCGCAGAGAAGACCATTTTTATGGCGTAGAAACAGAAGGTAAATTGAAAGGAGCTTACATGCTTTTAGATGAGGCATCTGTTACAGGAACGGCTAACATCGTGATGGCAGCTGTTTTGGCAGAAGGAATTACCACAATTTACAACGCCGCTTGTGAGCCTTACTTACAACAATTATGTAAGATGTTGAACTCAATGGGTGCAAAAATCACCGGTATTGGATCCAACCTTTTAACCATTGAAGGTGTAGATTATTTGGGTGGTTGTGAGCACAGAATTCTTCCAGATATGATTGAAATCGGTTCTTGGATTGGTTTAGCGGCCATGACCAGAAGTGAAATTACCATCAAAGATGTTAGTTGGGACAATTTGGGAGTGATTCCAAATACTTTCAGAAAATTAGGAATTACGTTAGAGCGCAAGGGAGATGATATCTACATTCCCGCACATACAGACGGATATGAAGTTAAAACAGATATTGACGGTTCAATTTTAAACATCGCCGACGCCCCATGGCCTGGATTCACACCAGACCTATTGAGCATCGTTTTAGTTGTCGCAACACAGGCAAAAGGAGATGTTTTGATCCACCAAAAAATGTTTGAAAGCCGCCTGTTCTTCGTCGACAAATTGATTGACATGGGAGCAAAAATTATGCTATGTGATCCGCACCGCGCCGTTGTAATGGGCCACGGATTCTCATCACAATTGAAAGCGACCGTAATGACCTCACCAGACATCCGCGCCGGAATTTCCCTTTTGATCGCAGCATTAACTGCCAAAGGAACCAGCACGATTCAAAACATCGACCAGATTGACAGAGGTTATGAACGCATTGACGAACGCTTGAGAGCGCTAGGTGCAAATATTGTTAGGTTGTAATATGCATTGGGCGTTCCCCTCCGGGTCGGGCTGTACGCTGTATCTTTTTTCCGGCTGTGCCAGGAAAAAAGGATGCCGCTTCCATCCCTAACGCATCCGCGAACCTTGATAAAACGCCAAGTGTATTTCATTATATAAGATAAAATCAAAAAGGGATTGTCACAAGCAATCCCTTTTCTCGTTAAACTATGGAAACTTACATATTAATTTTTCTCTGCCTTGCGGCCTTTTGCGCAGGCTTTGTTGACGCCATCGTTGGTGGCGGCGGACTTATACAAACCCCAATCTCCATACTTTTGCTTCCTCAGCATGCGGTGTCCACCGTTATAGGGAGTTTGAAAATACCCGCTTTCAGCGGAACCTTTCTTGCCAGCAGACAGTATTTAAAAAAGGTCAAGATAGATTACAGACTATTTTGTTTCATGGCCATCACCGCCTTTGCATCCGCATATTTTGGATCCAATTTACTCACCCAAGTCAGCAACGAATTCATGAAACCCGCGTTGTTAGTCGTGTTAATAGCGTTAGCCGTTTACACCTTTATCAAAAAAGACTTTGGGCAGACAAAAGCCAAAGACATCCCCAAGAACAAAAAATATCTATACGCCTTCATCATCAGTGTTGTTGTTGGTTTTTACGACGGCTTCATTGGTCCAGGCACCGGAAGTTTTTTCATCCTCGGGTTCATCACCCTTTTAGGTTTTGATTTCATCACAGCCTCAGCCAACGCCAAGCTAGTCAACCTTGCAACAAACTTTGGATCCATCGTCTTGTTTCTCATCAAAGGCAAGATCATTTGGGCATTTGCACTCCCAATGGCTTTTTGCAACGGCCTCGGCGGCTACATCGGCGCCAAGCTAGCCATTTCCAAAGGCAACGGATTTGTCCGTTACTTTTTCCTAGCCATAGTTTTAACCACCCTATGCAGATTTGCTTATGAAATCTTCTTCAAAGGCTAGTTGATATTACCGGTTGAAAATTGTTTAGTTGCTTTAGCTATTTGAAATTGCTGAAACATAAAATAGAAGTATTTGTTTTACGTTGTACGTCTTCAAACTAAATTGGACACCTTCTTGTAGAAATTAAGATAGTGTTTGGTTTATAAATTTTGTATTTTTTCTTGATTATACAATTGTCTTCTTTTAGCAATTGTTTTTTGTTTGATAACGGCTCTTTGCTCAAGTATTTTATCAGATCTTCCAAAGTATACA
>JAGHSS010000154.1 GCA_018065745.1 Candidatus Neoflavobacterium equi
ATTCCTAACTTTAGTAAACTTACTTTATAATGATTAAAAACTTACTTAAACCATTTGTGTTTTGCAACCTGTTTTTAGGGTTGTCTGCCAATGCACAAACAAAATCTTTTGATAGTTTTATAACAGAATCGTCTGCAAAACAGAATCGCGAAATTGTACGTTGCTCTTCTACTGAATACGAACACTTCTTGTCTCAAGGTCAAGCAGATGTAATGGAGAAAAGAGCTGCATTTGAAGCGTTTATTGCTCCAAAAATTGAAGAGATTAAAAGAAATCAAGCGACACAAAGATCTTCAAATCAAGTAATAATAATTCCTGTAGTTTTTCACGTTATTCACGATGGTGATGCGGTAGGAGTAAATGAAAACATTAGTGATCTTCAGATTTTCTCTCAAATTGATGCACTAAATCAAGATTATAGAAAAAAAATAAATACTCCTGGGTACAATACGAATCCAGTAGGAGCTGATATGGAAATTGAATTCAGATTAGCTAGACGTGATGTGAATGGTAATTTGACCACGGGGATTAATAGATATAATAAGGGTAGAGCTGCTCATACAAACAATCAAATTGAAACTATTAAAAGGGAAACAATTTGGAATGCAGCAAACTATCTTAACATTTGGACAGTTAATTTCACTGCAGGTTTGCTAGGGTATGCACAATTCCCTCAAATCAACTCCATTCCAGGATTAAACTATTCTTCACCTTCTGATACAGACGGAGTGGTTTTAGGTTACAGTGCTACGGGGTCAAAACTTCTTTTCCCTCAAGGTGTATACAGCGGTACTTATAATGGTGGAAGAACAGCAACACATGAAATTGGACACTATTTAGGGTTGATTCATATATTTGCTGACACTGAAGGATGTACAAATGGTACTGACTACTGTGCAGATACTCCAAACCACTATGAAGCGAATTATACGTGTGGCGATTACACTTCATGTGGAGCGCGTGAAATGGTTGAAAATTATATGGATTACACCAATGACGCGTGTATGAATATATTCACCAATGATCAAAAAAATAGAGTGCGTGCAGTATTGGCAAGTGCACCTAGAAGAAATACTTTAGGAGCTGTTGATAATTACACGATCAATGGTACAGAAGCGGGAATCTATTTTAGAGCCGTGATGAACCAACAGTGCAATAGCGTAACCTTAGGATTTGTAGTTAAAAACAATGGAACTTCTACAATCAATTCTGGTGTTGTAAGAACTGTTGTCAATGGGCAGTCTGTTGATGTGAATTTAACAAGCTCGTTAGCTCCTGGAGAAACTGCAGATGTATTAGCAACTGTACCCGTTTTAAATACAGCTACTTCAGTATCTTTCACAGGGTCATTAGTCAATATTAACGGAAGTGCTACAGACGTTTTCTCTACAGATAATACAGTTACTGGTACACGTACTATTACGACTCCAAAATTGGTGAACTCAAACACGGTAGCTTTAACTTTAAAATACGACAGTTATCCTTCAGAAACATCTTGGAGATTATACAAAAACAACGTGGTTGTTGAAGAAGGAAACGGGGCAAATGCAGTTGCATTATCTACAATGACTAGAAATTTTACTATTGAATCAAACCAATGTTACAGATTTGAAATTACAGACTCTGAAGATGATGGAATTTGTTGTTCATATGGTCAAGGGAATGTTACCTTAACTTCTGGAGGTACAAGTTTAATGACCGGAGGAAATTTTGGAAGTGGTAAATTTGTGAATTTCTATACAGGTGTACTATCAACTACAGATATCAATGCACTTAGTGATATTAATATTTATCCAAACCCTACTCAAGGGCTTTTAAATATTGGAATTGGAAACTTAGAGTTGCCAAAGTCATATACCATCTACAATGCATTAGGACAGGTTGTTAAATATAAAAACATTATCAAACAATCAGATCTAGAAATAGATACTACATCGCTTACTGATGGCGTTTATAGCATTCAGATTTCTAATGACAATCAAAATAAAACATTGCGTTTTGTGAAAAACTAATCAAATTATATAGAAACAAAGAGGGTTAAAATTATTATTAACCCTCTTTTTTTTTATAACTTTAAAAAGTTAAATTTGTAAAAAAACATAGATTTTGAACGTTTTCCATGCTCTCGCTGAATATAATGGCAATCAGCCAACTGTTGTAACTCTCGGTACTTTTGACGGCGTACACTTGGGCCACAAATGCATTTTTCAAAAACTCATCAAAAGCAGTGCACATTTGAACTGCCAATCGTTGGTGTTGACTTTTTTTCCGCACCCAAGAATGGTCCTGAAAAAAGACGATTCCATAAAGTTGATTAATACTATTGAGGAGAAGACAAATCAAATGCAGGCTTTGGGTATTGATCATTTAATCATTCATCCTTTTGATGATGAGTTTGCAAATTTGGAAGCAGAGGAATTTGTTAAAACTATTTTGGTGGATCGCTTTAAGATGAAAAAGATAATCATCGGGTATGACCATCGTTTTGGTAAAGGGGGACAGGCAGATATCAATGACCTGATTGCCTTTGGTAAAAAATACAATTTTGAAGTGGAACAAATCGTTGCACAGGAATTGGATGAAGTATCCATCAGTTCTACCCAAATCAGAAATGCCTTAGCTCAAGGTGATGTCTCTAAAGCCAATGCATATTTGGGATATGAGTATTATTTTAGCGGTATTGTGACGCAAGGCAAACAATTGGGGAGAACCATTGGTTTTCCAACTGCAAATATTCAATTGGAACAAACATACAAACTCATTCCAAAAGTGGGGGTTTACATTGTTTCAGTACTTGTAGACGGTCAGAACTTCAAGGGGATGATGAACATAGGTACAAATCCAACAGTTGGTGATAATGCAATGACTCAGGAAGTTCACATTCTAGACTTTGATCGCGATATATACAATCAAAAAATCACCGTTGTTTTACACGATAAAATTCGCGAACAAGTAAAATTTGACTCTCTTGAACATCTAAAACTACAGCTGGCTCAAGACAGGAAAACCACCATTAACTATTTTTCTGTACACCATACTTCATGAAAAAATTACTGCAACCCATAGATAATGCGCCTTTAATTCTCTTCAGAATATTTTTTGGTTTTCTATTCGCTGCAGAAACTTTTGGTGCGATTTTAACCGGATGGGTGAAAGATAATTTCATTACCCCAAAATTTACCTTTTCTCATATTGGATTTGAATGGTTACAACCCTTGCCAGAAGCGGGGATGTATCTCTATTTTGTTGCCATGGGGATTTTGTCAATTGCAGTCATGGTTGGTTACAAATACAGAGCGTCCATCATTGCGCTGACCATGCTGTGGTTTGGCGTTTATTTGATGCAGAAGACGTCCTACAACAACCATTATTATCTTTTGTTGTTGATCAGTGCCCTTATGTGCATCATGCCAGCACATGCTTATGCTTCTTTTGATGCCAAATCAAACCCAAGTCTCAGAAGTAATACCATGCCGCAATGGTGTTCCTTTGTCTTCATAGCTCAAATATCCATTGTGTACTTTTTTGCTACGGCCGCAAAGTTTTATCCAGACTGGCTGGACGGTACTTTTACCAAAAACCTTTTGGCTCACGCCACCGGCATTGATTTCATAGATCGTCTATTCGCTCAAAAATGGTTTTATATGTTCATTGCTTATGCTGGTATTGCATTTGATGGTCTTATAGTTCCCATGTTGCTGTTTAAAAAAACAAGAACGTTAGCCGTTTGTCTTTCGTTAGTATTTCATATTTTTAATTCCATCGTTCTTCAAATTGGAATTTTCCCCTATTTTGCCCTGAGCTTTGCCGTCTTCTTTTATCCGCCAGAATTGGTTAGAAAAAGGTTTTTTAAAAAGAAAACTCCAATTGCTGATGGAGAGAAGCATTACAGCATATACCCCCCGTTGTTTGTGTTGCTGGCGGTATACTTTTTAGTGCAACTTTTGTTGCCTGTAAGGCATTGGTTTATTCCGGGGGATGTCTTGTATACAGAAGAAGGACATCGTCTAAGCTGGCGCATGATGTTGCGTTCCAGATCGGGATACACGGCATTTAGGGTTGTAGATAAAAAAACGCAGGAAGATCTGCACTATTCCATTTTTCAAAACCTGACCTTTAAGCAAATTAGAGGTATGGAAGCCAAACCAGATATGATTTGGCAACTTGCCCAACGCATCAAAAACAATTATGCATCTCAAGGTATTGATGTAGCTGTTTATGTGGATTCACACGTAAGTGTGAATCAAAAACAGGCGGTTACATTGATAGACCCCAAAGTAGATTTAGCTGCGGTAAAGTGGAATTACTTTGGTCACGACAGCTGGGTGAATACCCATTTTGAAGCGCCAAAATATCCTTAAATTTTTCCCAATGCATACCACCTAGACGTTTTTCATCGTTCTCTTTTGATACTTAAAATTTAAGCTTATGGAGTCTAGTGAAAACAATTTGAACAATCAAGAAGCCGTTCAAAAATTAAAAGAGATAGCAGAAAAAGTTGACGTGTGTATGTTTTGTACAAATTTGGAGGAACGTCCCATAGCGTCAAGTCCCATGTCAACACAAGAAGTGGATGAAAAAGGGAACATTTGGTTTTTGAGTGCTGATAACAGTTATAGAAATGACAATATTAGAGACAACAATGAAGTTCAGTTGTTTTACTCACATCCCACAGATTACACGTTTATGAGTGTTTATGGAAAGGCTTATATTTATCAAGACAGAGAAACGATAGATGAATATTGGGAACCCATTGCAAAAGCATGGTTTCAAGACGGTAAATATGATCCAAATGTATCCGTTATTAGAGTGGAACCCAAAGACATTTATTACTGGGATACAAAAAGTAATAAAATCGTCTCCTTCTTTAAGTTTGCAGTGTCAGCCATAACTGGGACGCCTTCAGACAATGGGATAGAAGGAAAATTAGACGTCTAATACAGAAATAAAAAAAAGAGGCTTTTGCCTCTTTTTTTATTTATAACTTTTCAATTCTAAATTTTTTCCGTCAAATTCTACAAAGGTAAAATAAGAAATCCAATCTCCAAGATTGACATATTTACTCGTTTTATCTTCATTTAAATCCAACACCATTGGGAGATGACGGTGTCCAAAAACCAAGTATTCATAAGGTTTCTCAGTTATTTTTCTCTTGGAATACAAAATCAACCATTCCTTGTCTTCACCTAAGAAATGAATGTCTTCATCACCAGAAATCAATTTGTTTTTAACAGAAAGTGTCTGCGCTAGTTTAACTCCAATGTCTGGATGTAACCATCTGAAAAACCATTTTGAAAGCGGGTGTGTAAACACCTTTTTCATGCGTTTGTACCCTTTGTCATCTGGGCCTAATCCATCGCCATGAGCAATGAAAAATGAAACCCCATTGAGGTCAAACTCCATCCCTTTGTGATGAACTGGAATTTGCAATTCTTTTTCAAAATAGTCTGTCATCCACAAGTCGTGATTTCCCACAAAAAAATGAATTTCAACACCTGCATCTTTTAGTTCCGCCAGTTTTCCCAAAACACGTACAAATCCTCGGGGAACTACAGTTTTATATTCAAACCAAAAATCAAACAGATCTCCCAGTAAAAATAAAACTTGGCAATCTTTCTTTATCTCGTCTAACCACGCAACAAATTTTTGTTCCCTTGGGAAACTCAATTCAGGTGTAGGTGCACCAAAGTGTTGGTCAGAGGCAAAATATACTTTTTTATTGGCCTGTAATTGCATCCGTTATAAATTATCAGATTGATACCATTCAGCAAAACTTGATTCAGTCTCCTGTAATTTAAGAGCGAATAACTTGATGTTTTCCGGTAGTCTATTTTTAATTTTTTCAGCAAAACTAGTCACCATATTTTCACTTGTCGGTTGGTAATCTACCAAAATAACATGGTGTCCACGGGTAATTAATTCATTCGCTAAGTCCACATGAGGCGTGTTTTTATTGAAAACAGTAGCATGGTCAAATTGATCCACAATTTCCTCTTTGACGATTTTCTTCAAATCCCCAAAATCAATCACCATTCCAAATTTTACATTATTTGCATCCGTGATCGGTTGTCCAATAACAGTAACAGATAATTTGTAACTGTGGCCATGTACATTTTTACATTTCCCATCATAACCATACAATGCATGTCCAGTCTCAAATGTAAATTGTTTCGTTATTCTTATATTGCTCATTAGGTATATATTATTTTGCAAAAATAAGAAAATAAAATCGTTATTTCGGCTTTGAATTTTATCCCTTCAAACTATCTTTGTCTCTATAAAACGTTTCTGATGTCTGAATTTATTATTGATCCCTTTTTTGAACAAATCGTTGACAGCTTGGCTGAACAAAAATATGCCATTGCTGATCATTTTTTTACGCCTCAAGAAGTGCAAGATTTACGTCAATTGATGCTTGATAAGCAGGCGAATGCCAACTTTAAAAAGGCCGCTATTGGGAATAATAATGGACAACATATTGCTGCAGAAGTGCGTGGTGATTTTATTTTGTGGATTGATGAACATTCAGATCATCCCTTGGAACAGCTTTACTTTGCCAAAGTGGATGCTTTGGTTAAATACATCAACAGAACACTTTATTTAGGAATAAAAGAAGGGGAGTTTCACTATGCAATTTATCCTGAAGGTACGTTCTATAAAAAACATTTAGACGTTTTTAAAACAGACAATAGAAGAACGCTATCTGTGGTCTTTTATTTAAACAGTGAAGATTGGAAAGAGGAATACGGTGGGCAATTGGCCATTTACAAACCAGACGGTAGTCAATTAAAAGTAACTCCAACTGCGGGAAGATTAATCATATTTGATTCCAAAACAGTGGAGCACGAGGTCTTACCAGTTAATAAAACAAGATTCAGTATAACCGGTTGGTTAAAGAGCTAGTTCTTTAATGGCATCCACCTCATGCTTTCCCGATGCTGTTTTTTATTTCTTTTTAAATTTAGACAAGGCTTGAACGGTAAATTCGCTCAAAGCCAATTTGCCTGAAATTCCAGCGTTTTCATACAATAATGTGTCCCAATGATCCGTGTCTTTCCACAGTACCTTTTTCATTTCAATCAAGGCCTCTGGGTTGTACTGAGACAATTCACTGACATAAGCGTTCAATGCTTCGTCCATTTGATCTGCTGTAGCAAAAATCTTTTGGTACAATCCTTTGTCAAATGCCCATTGTGCAGACATCCAATCATTAGGAGCCAAGCTCATGCTTGCCATAGCCGTTTTTCCGATTTTTCTACTCACTGCAGGTTCAATCACAAATGGTCCCAAGCCAATAGCCAACTCGCTGAGTTTGATCATTGCCTTAGCAGTTGCAAACGTGTAATCACAAGCAGCAGCCAGTCCAACACCGCCTCCAACAGCCTTACCTTGAATTCTTCCCACAATGATGTTTTTACTGCTGCGCATCGCATTGATCACGCGTGCAAATCCTGAAAAGAATTCTTTCCCAGTCTCAAAGTCTTGAATAGATAACAGCTCATCAAAAGAAGCACCTGCACAAAAGGCACCACTTCCTGTACTTTTCAGTACAATAACCGTTACTTCTTTATTGTTGTTTAAAACCTCTATAGCGTTGGCCAAAGCCTTTAGTTGTGTACTTGGAAATGAATTACTCGCAGGATGTTCAAAAACAATCGTTGCAACCCTGTCGGTAATTATAGTTTCAATACTTCCCATAATATTTTTTAGTTCGTTTGGTATTTCAAATTAATGCTTTTTTTTTATTATTCTAAATTATTTTCACAACAATTCAATAATAGTTAAAAAAATGCGCGCAATTGTACATTACCTGTGTGAATCATTTGTGTCTCCTCAGACTTTCTTCCCTGATAGTTGATGTTGATGTCCAGATATTGCGTCAGGTTTTTTTGTAAAAGCAAACGCCAGGTCATGTTGTTCCCGTCTTGTAATCCCTCCATCATCTGGTAGGAAGCGGCACTAAAGGAATTTCCTGTAAATTGATTTTTCAAAAACGCCAGTTCTCCATTCACAGTGAATTTTGCTACAGAAGCATAATTAAAGGTAGTGCTCAATTTACTTTGTTTCAATTGTTCTTTACCCGTCCACAGGTTCTCAACCTGTTTGTAGTTGTAATTAAAATTCCAACTCGCGTTGTTGTTGAAGATAATCCCAAAACTTGGCCCACCTTGACCTCCTTTAATTTTATAGTTTTTACTGGCATAATTTTCAGAGATGGTTTCCACAGCAATGCTGTTTGCATTCAATCCCAACAGCCAAGTCTTGTATATTAAATGTGAAAATTGATATTGATGTGCGGTGGAACGCATTTCTTGGCTTCCAATGCTCAATAAATTTTTAGAGGCATTACTCAAAAAAGTATAAGTATTGCTGTATCGCTGAATCCCCCTGTTGAAATATAGGGAATTGCGCCAGCTGGAATTCAACCCGACCACCTGATCCGATGTTCCAAAAAATGGATTCAAGTCAATGTCATTCCCCTCTTTGAGTACCTTTCTGTCCAGTGTTACACTGGTTTGATTGTGAAATTTGCTCCAGAATTTTTTAAATCCGGTGTCATTCATCCACACACTAGGGTTCCAAGTTAAACTTTGAGAAAACCTGTTCTGATGTGTTTTCAGATACACCTGATTGGGTAAAAATACTCGCACATATTTGGCTTGGTCAGGAAAGAGTGCCACCTCAAATTCTTCCAGTTCCTGAAGTCCATTTGCGTTGTAGTCAATCCACATAAACGCACCTTGTCCAGGTTCCACTTCCAGATAAGTGAATTCTTGTTGAGCCAATGTTCCAGAAGAGGTTTCATATACTGTGGCAGACTGCAACAACTGATTCCAAAATTGGGTACTGTAGGAAACCCGAGAATTTAGGGAAGGTTCCTTTGCAGCTTCTCCTTCTTTGTCAAGCACCCTATAGTTGGCATATACAGACAAATCACTTCTGTCATTTTGTATGATTTTTGAATTGATATAAAAGGCGTTGGAATGATTCACACGTGTCAACATGCCGTTTCTCAAACTGTCATTCACACGGTGTAAGTAACCCAATTCACCAAAAATTCCATCTTTGTTACCACGGCCAATTTTCACCCCATATTCACTAAAGCGCTGACTCAGCCCTGTGAGTTTCTGCGTTTCCAATACGGTCTCTTGATTGTCCTCCATATTAAAAGAACCGCCAACCCAGTTTTTGCCAAATTCATATAATCCCGTAGTCGATGAACGTATGAATTTGGAAGTGTTCCACTGTGATTTGGAATTCATAACACTGTTGTTCGTTGTTATGTGCATGTTTTTACTGTCCCATCTCCCGTCCAATAGATGCCTAGTTCCAGAAAAATTGGAACTGTAGTCTAACTTTTCAATTTGATAATTCACCAAGGCTTTTTGAGGCAATATGGCCTGTATGCCCCCTTTGATCAAAGATTGATTCCCGCTTGTGATGCCTGTGTTCCAATCTCTTTCAAACTCAATCCCATAGATGCGTTCCACCGTTTTAAAGGATGATTCCAAAAAGTTGTAATGACCTTCCAAATTGATTTTCCACTGCTTGTCTAATACCTGTTGTCTGACATCCAATTGGGCAGCAATCCCCTTGTTCTCACGGTCGTCAATAGTTGAAAATAAATTTTGATCGTTGTTGCTGATCCCGATTTCAAAGTTCACCTCTGTTTTCTCATTGGGATGATAGCCTCCAACCACAGTTGCGACCTGCAGTTTTGTTGGGGGCACCAATTTGGTATACGGGATGTAATCCCCCTGTGGAATGCCATCAATAGGGGAGACGTATTGGTATATTTTTTCAACCGTTTGAGCATTTGACAATTTGTAATCCCCTTGATTTGCTCCAGCATAAGTGAAGGTCACATGGTAAAGCGTTTGGTTTTCATCCCTTGAAAATTCAAAATACTCCAAGCCAAGAATTCCTTTTTTCTCATACAGTATTTTATTTTCTGCATAGGTGTCTACATAGGCAGAAGGAGCGTACATCAATTGAGGGTTGTTCCCAGCGTTTTGTAAAACCTTTACCTGTTCTTCAGATAAATTCTGTTGCAATGGTTGGTTTTTAATGTCGTTCTCAGCGTATAGATAAGCACCCAGGTGCCAAGATTTTTTTTCGTGTTTGACCCCGTCATACGTAACAAATCTGGAATAATTGCGCTCTGAATATTGATATTCAACCACAATACGCATTTCAGAAGTAATTGGGAATTTAGGAGTGAAGCGCACCTCACCAGCATTGTAATCAATGATGTAATCATTTGCTTCCCCGCGGGTTTTCAATACCCCGTTGACATACACACGTTCAGAGCCAGAAATTACCAAGACATACAATTCATTCATGCTGCCTTTCAGTTTGTAAGGTCCTTGATTTCCTTCCTGTCCCACAAAGCTGGTTTTGGAATAATTCCCACGCACCAAAGCTGCAGATCCATAAAGAGAAGTGCCGTTGTTCAACTGTATGCTCGCTGCCAGCCCCTGTACTTTTTTAGAGAAGTTTAAAAAACGGGTATTCTTGTTTTCAAGAAACAAATCTCCAGCCCTTACATTCCAATTCTTGGAATACAACTCCATGAATATTTGATCAAACTCATCCAGTTTTTGTGAATAGCCCCCATCTTGAATGGGAATACTACTGTCTTGAAGAGAAGCTCTGATGTTGATGCCGTCAGACAATTGTCCGCTGATTTGTAAATCTAAGTTGGAATTCGTTACGGCATTTTGGTTGTTTCCCACAGTAATCCCCCTGCTGATGCTACCAGAAGTTTGAAGCCCGTCAAAAGGTTTGGTTTGTATCCGCGCATCCTCCTTTGTAGAAATGCGTTGACCCTGCTCTGTTGTGACTATTTTGGAGGGGTCATAGAAGCTGTATTTCTTGGTTAAAAATTCAGGCAGTGATGCGCTGTTTTTTTTCAAGCTGTCCTTGGAGTGTATTAGACTGTCTTTTGGAAGTATATAATCCTTATGTTTTAAAAGAGTTGTATCCTGCAGCGTCTGTTGTTTGTTTAAATCACCTTTTTGGGTTTCTGTTGCATTCTTGTGATTTTGGGACCAAACTATGCCAAAACTAAAAATAAATACAAAAGACAAAAAGTGCTTAAACGTCATGGTAGGTTAATGAATAAAATCAAAAATAAGATTTAATTTATTAATCCAACAAAAAAGCCACAAACAATTCGTCTGTGGCTTTTGTATGTTGGAGAACGGAAGTTCTTCTGTAGTAAATTATAGGGTTACCAACTGCATGGTTTCCTTGCTCATTTGTTTTACAAGAACATTTTTTCCAGCTTCTACAGCGTGTACTGCTGCTTCAGTAAAATGTCTGATGGTGTACAGAGAAACGCCCTCTGTATAGGTTACCTTGAATTTTTTAGATAGAATGGCATTTAATTCTTGGAACTTTTCAAATTTGTCTTCCACACATATCGTAAAACTGATTGCTGTGTTCTGAATCAAACTCACCTTGATTTTATAGTTGCTCAACAAACCAAAGATTTCACTGATGTTGTCTTCCATGATAAATGAAAAATCAATAGAAGAAAGAGAAAGCAGCAACTGATCTTTTTTCACAATGAAGCAAGAAGTTTGCGGTTCCAAGTCAGCACCTTTGGAAACCTTAGTTCCAGGCAACAAAGGGTTGATAAAAGACTTCACGTAAAGCGGAATCTCTTTTCTTTGTAGCGGTTGTAGCGTTTTTGGGTGAATGACAGAAGCACCATAGAAAGCCAACTCAATAGCTTCTCTGTATGAAATTTGATTCAACAATGTGGTGTCTTTAAAATAACGTGGATCTGCATTCAACACCCCAGGTACGTCCTTCCAGATTGTTACACTTTCAGCATTCGTGCAGTATGCAAAAATCGCTGCGGTATAATCAGATCCCTCACGACCCAAAGTAGTAGTGAAATAATTTTCATCAGAACCAATAAAACCCTGCGTTATGTTCAGGGTATTTCTCTTTATAGTCTTGCTGATAATTTCTTGAGTTTGTTCCCAATCAACCACAGCATCTCTGTACGTTTGATCTGTTTTAATCAAGTTGCGCACGTCAACCCATTCATTATTGATCCCTTTGTAACTAAAGTAATGTGACAAGATGGTTGTAGACAAGATCTCACCCATACTCACAATTTGGTCGTACACAAAGTTGTAATTAGGAGATTTGTTGATAACCAAAAAATGCTCCAAGTCAGAAAAGTGTTTGTTGACAGCATTAAACACCATATTGTTTGTCCCTTCAAAAAGGTCCATCATAATGGCAAGGTGGTATTCTTTAACTTCTCTAATGGCGTTTGACAATTCTGGGGATTTTTCAAAGTAGCGCTTGACTACAACTTCCAATGCATTTGTTGTCTTGCCCATAGCAGAAACAACCAATAAAACATCGTCATAACCAACCTTTTGTAAAACGTCATAAACGTTCTCCACTCCTTCAGCATCTTTTACAGATGCACCTCCAAATTTGAAAATTCTCATTATTAAAAAGTATATTAAAATATTTAATCAGACTTTAACGGCTCAAAAAAGCCTGTAGTCCTTGTTCATTCATTTGTACAACGCGCCAATCGTCAAAAACCTGAGCGCCTGTTTTGTTATAAAAAGCAATTGCAGGGGTATTCCAATCCAGGACAGCCCACTCCACGCGTTTTACTCCTTCATTTTGGGCTTCTTCCATAATTTTTTGATATAGAGCAGAACCAACACCGTGAGATCTGTGTTTTTCAGTTACAATCAAATCCTCCAAGTGGATTGTTTTTCCTTTCCAGGTGGAATATCTAAAATAGTAGAGCGCCACACCAACAAGAACATCGTTGACCAATGCCACATAGGTGTGAAATAGCGGAACCGTTCCAAATCCATCCTTTATTAAATCACCCACTGTGATCTCAACTGCATCCGGTTCTTTTTCAAAAACGGCAAGTTCTTGAATCAGCTCCAATACAGCCTTCATATCTTCAGGTCTTCCTACTCTAATTTGCATATTTATTCACAATATTCTATCATTTTGATAGATTTTAAAAAACAAAAATAAGTATAAATTGTATGCTAAAGTCTCTTTGCCAAAAAAAATAACATACTCCATATCTGCTTGTTTAAGACACGGTTTAATTGCCCTTTTAAAATTTATATAACATTTAAAT
>JAGHSS010000347.1 GCA_018065745.1 Candidatus Neoflavobacterium equi
ACCCTTCCAAAAGCACCAATATCAACCAGAGGATGGGAATGCTTTCCACCCAGAATAAGGTGTAATAAGCACTGCGTTTGTCGTGAAGGAAATAAGTAAAGGCTGCTATGACAAGAACCAGGATAAAATTGATGATCACCTGTGGCAATTGCACGCCAATTTTAAAGAGCTCCAAGACAAAGAATGGAAGCAGCAGCAGGTAAATGAGTCGTTTGGTTTTGGCAACGCCTATGGATTGTGGAACGGTTTTCAGCGCAGGATCATCAAATTTAAGATCGTTAATCTCAAATATAAGGATGAGGATGAGCGTCAATATGAACCGCTGCAGGAATTTGAAAACCACGTCTGAGGTCATCACTGCATTGGCATTGAATAGCGGTATGAGCAAGGTGGCTCCAGACCAGCAGAGGGAAACGATATATATTTTAATCCCCGCCCAATTTCTGAGGTTTTGTCCCGTTTTAGAAACAGGGATCACATACAATATGCAGAGAGACAGAAAAAACAAGACCACACATTGGGCTTGAAATTTGAGGTTTATAAAACAAAAGGCGGCGCTGAGTGCGCTGAGCGCAGAAAGAATACCGATGCCCTTTAAAGCTTTGGTAAAAAAACCCTTTTTTTGGATGACGCTGTAATACTTGATGAAATTGTATGCAAAGACGGTCCCTGAAAAGACCAGTATTAAAACGTTGCAGTCAAAAGGAAGTTTTGAAAAATAAAAAGTCATGCAAACCAAAGCAGAGGTTGCCAAGGCCACATGTATGCTTGCATGCAAGTACCAGTCAAATAATTTTGATAGGAAATCTTTAATTTTCATCATGCTCTATTTTGTGATGCAAGTTAGTATTTTAAAAAAATGAATTTGTTTTTTTTGTAATCGGTTCGATTACTTATAACTCATTATCTTACAATTCCTTATAAAACAATGTCTTTTTTTTTTATAAAATTTTTTACGCTTTTAGATTCAAATAAAAGTTTTTGGCATTGAAATTGAATACTGTCTATTATAAAACTTATATATCATGAAAAGTACATTAGCAAAATGGAGTATGTTGGGAGTGTTATTAGCTACTCTTAGTACTGAAGGTATGTTTGCGCAAGCAAACAACAGACGTGAGGACGTTGCTCCTCCAAGACAAACAACTACTGCGCCAGTGAACAACGGTGTGGATAGAGGTCAAACAAATACAACAAGAAACAACAACCAGGTAACTCCTGCAAGAAATAACAACCAATCAACACCGGTAAGAAACAACCAAACTACACCTACAAGAAACGGTGTTGGACAGGTGGATCGCGCCAATGTAGATTACAAAAAAAACAACAGAAGGGTTTCAACTGTGAGACGTGTGCCAAACAACTCTCAACAAATCAACCACAACCAAAATACCTATCAGTACAACAACGGTAAATACTATATGGATTACCAAGGAAGATACATCCAAGTGCCTCCAAGAAGTGGAATGCGCGTGAATGCAATTCCAACAGCAGCAATCCAAATCACATTTGGTAGCACCAACTATTTTTATTCTGACGGAATCTATTACAACAGATACAACAACTATTATGAAGTAATGGAACCAGAAATTGGGATGGTGGTTTCTGCCTTGCCAAGTGA
>JAGHSS010000234.1 GCA_018065745.1 Candidatus Neoflavobacterium equi
ATATTGGTTTTAAATAGTATTAACTTTATTAAAAAAAAATATTATGAAAAAGTATCTAACAATTCTATTTTTTATAGCATTTTCAAGTATGATATATGCAAACAGTAATGATGGTCAAATAATCTCAGATAGTGATTCCGAAGATTTATTTTGTAAAATTGAAAAAAATGGAAGTGTTTATATATGTTATTTATGTGACTGTAGTAAACTAGCTCGTACAGTTAATGAAGATAAAAGTGATCAACCAAAAACTGATGAAAATTCTAATTAAATTACTCGATATAAATTTAAAAAATTCAAGTAACATGGTCTAAATTTAATCACTATGAACTATACCGCCCTATTTTTCTTCTGTATTTCAACTTTTGCTTTTGCACAAACAGCTGATACAATAGTGCGTAGTAATCGGATTAAAGTAAGCTATAAACATTATACAGCAGCTGTTAAAGAATCTACTTACACCTCTTATTTATATGTGGATCCTGAGTTTTCTCAGTTTGTAGAATTGCGGGAGCATAAAGTATTTCAAGTCAATGAGAACACGACAATGATGCAGCGATTTGTTTATTTTTTCGTCAATTACAACTACCAAACCAATCAATTGGAAGAAAATAGAATACTTCCAGACGGAGTGGTACTGTACGCAACCTGGCAACCAGAATTCCAATGGGAGATTACCACGGAGGAAAAGATCATCGGCAATTACCGCGTCAGAAAAGCAATTACAGATTGTATTGAAATGGATCCCCAAGATCCGTATTACTCAGGCAAAGCAATCGCTTGGTACAGTCCAGACATTCCAATTCCATCAGGACCGTCTCGGTATGGCAATCTGCCCGGTTTGATTTTGAAATTGGAATATGAAAAAAATGCATCCTATTACCTGTTGGACACCATTGAACCAGCTGATGGGTATGAATTTTTGACGTTCAATACAGAAAATGAAGTTGAGAAAGAAGATGTGATGTATTATGCGCACAAAAACATCAAGAGTGTCAAAGAGATCATCAAGCGATCAAAAAATAAAAAATAATGCAACAACCCATAGTCCTTTGTTTTTTTTTAATGTTGATCTCAGGAACATCCACCGCACAAACACAGATTCAGGGAACCGTTGTTGATTCCTTCACGAACAGCAGTATTAGCGGGGCTTTGGTTACCTTATATCGGGAGGCTGATAACAGCGTTCGCGCACATACACAAACCAACGCTTCGGGTACGTTTTCGCTTGGTCAAAAATTTGGAATTGGGGCATATACCCTTGAAATAGCCAAGTTGAATTATGAAAAAAAGGTACAGTACATCGTCGTTCAAACCCTGGAGGATAACATCCTCAATCTTACAATAAAGCTCACCCCACAAACTGCGATACTAAAAGAACTGACCATCCAAGCAAAACAAGCCATAGTAGTTAAACAAGATACGATTATATACCATGTGGATCTGTTAAAAAACACCCATGATGAGAGCTTAGAAGAGGTGATGTCCCACATCACTGGTTTTAGTATTTCATCCAGCGGGGAAATTGAAGTTCATGGAAAACCCGTGCAAAAGGTTCTTGTGGACAATAAAGAGGTCTCAAACTTTGGAGCAGCCTTGCTGATTAAATCCCTATCCCCAGAACAGGTAGATCAAATAGAAGTGCGCTTTGATGAAAAAGACAACAAAATTAAAGAGCGCCTGCTGAGTACTGAAAGATTCGTTGTTTTAAACATCTCCTTAAAACCGGATTTAAAAAAAACACTGTTTGGCAAACAGTTATTGCATGCGGGGCATCAGAACCAGCTGAAATTTGGTGGATTGACCAACCTCTTCTCTCTTACAGATAACAGAAACATCCAAGGTTTTGCTGAGAATAATAATTTTGGGAACAACAACATCCAACTCTCACACATAAGAAATATTGGTGACGAGGCCAGTGCTAAAATTTTTGATTTACCGGTTGACATTGATGACATCAAAAAGACAAAAGCCTACCACGATGAATTTTTTGGTTTTGATGATTTCACCTCCAATGACAACGCCATCATCGGGTTGGCCGTGCATGTTCCGCTCTCAAAAAAAACAGACCTTTTCATGGGGAGTTTCAACAACTATCAGAACATAAAAAACCAAATGGAACGCCGTCAATTGGATCGTGACCTGCTGTTAAACAGTTTTAGTCAACACAATGTAGGGACGGAATACCATTCTAAAAATAAGGTGCAGTTAAAGTACACCAACAAAAATCTCAAATTCTCATCAGATCTCAACAGTGTACATTTTAGTCAAGAAACTGCTAACCGAGTGGATGAAAATACCCAAACCATTGATTTTTTAAAAAAACACCGCTCAAACAATTTTTATGTAAACAATACATTGGAAATGCTGTGGTCTGAAAAATTTGGATTTTCTGCATCTTCCTCATTCTGGTCTGAACAATTTTCAGTTAATAGTGCCATGGACAGAGCAGCTGATTTGATTCAAGAGGATTTAGGAATTTTGGAACGCTTTGATCAAAACAACGAGAACAGATACACCGCTTTGAATAACCTATTGACTTTGAGTTACAGAACAAATAAATATGGGACACACCGTTTGGGTTTTACTCAGGAAAGGAACGCCCTTCACAATGAAAAAACCTCCAACAGTGCATGGTTTAACGCCCCTTACCAGCGGTATTGGAATGCCAAAAATCAGCTGCAGTATGGCGTTGTACATTTCTACCAGAAATGGTTTTTGGACGTTAATTTGTCCTATGCATTTGTTAATTATCCCTCCTTTGTGGATGCGGAGTTCATGCGCAGTAAAAAAGGTTTTTTCCAATATAAATTTAAAACCACCTATGATTTTGATTTGTTCACCAACCTCAGTTTTAGTGCCAACAGCCTTGTGGATGCCTATCCCATGGAGAAAATGACCCTTGGTTATGTAATGCAGGATTTCCAAACCCTATTTATATCCAATCAGGACATTGCCCCTTTTTACAACAGCAATTATGCATTGACGTTTACCAAAGTGTTTGACAGAAGTGAATCACTGACCATTGCATATTTAAGAGGTATTTCCAACAACGTCAACGCCCCAAACTTTACAGGAGGATTTGTAGTTGTGACTTCCAACCAGTTGTCTGGAAATTACCATTTGTTTTCCACCAAATATGTAAGAAAACTCAAAGGCATACCCCTAACGCTTGAAGTTTTACCAGAAAGCTTGATCAACAGCTCTGAGTACATTTCACAAGAGGGCGTACAAAGCGTAACCTCTTATAGATTCCAAGGAGGAATCAAACTCACTTACAAGCCAAGTAGTCAGATAACCATTCACAGCCATTCCAAATACACCCACATATTGTTTAAAGACAGTGGGTTGCCTGACTTCCAAAGATCTTTTGGTTTCCTTTCAAACACACTCCGCACCAGTCTATTTTTCTTGGATGAAAAAATCAAATCCCAGCTGGACTTCAGACAGGTCAACTTTGTGCAAAACGCTACCACTTTTAATATGCTGCATTGGCAAACCACCTACAAAACAAATAATTACCGCTGTTTCCTGCAGTTCAACAACATTTTTAACTCCGAGCGCTTCATCACTGAAGACATGAATTTCAATATCGTAAACGTCCAAGACCATCAGGTATTTGGGAGGTTTGTCAATCTTGGGTTTGAGTTTAAAATCAATTAAGCATGGAATTATATTTTTTAGGCGCTTGGAAATTTATATAATGTTTGGTATTTCATTTTGCTAACTTCTTTAAAGCGTTATATATAAGCATATAAACTGCACAGTAATTCCATATTCATTCCACAACATCTTCCAATCATCAGACGGTTGTATCACCCTCAGAGCAGTAGCACTTTCTGTAATTCCCAATTTACAATCCATTTCATATTATGATGAAAAACCCGCCAACACCCTGGAAGAAGCTTTTGCGATGCAGCAAAAAATAGACGAAAACATCCAAGTGGGTGAAAAAGCTAAATTGGTGTATTGTTGAGGTTCAAACTCTAAACATTGAGGATACCTGTGGGTATTATAGAGGTTTTGTAAAAGTAGTGGAGAATTGGACTGTGTATTACATCCGGCTTATGAAGGAAAAGGTATATGTATGCTGCCTTAAAGCTCGCTATTACCTTTGGTACAGATCAGTTAAAGTTACAACGCATATTTGCCGTTACGGCTGTGGGTAATTCTTGAGCGCGCAGACTGTTACAGCATTTGGGATTTGTTGAATCTAAATCTGAGGAAGTTATTTATTTAATGCTTGAGTGAAGATGGTAACTTAGAATTAATTAAAGTCTATTAAATTTGTTTTCAATAGCTCTAATATTTTTTATAAGCGCGTCCCAATTCAAGCTCGTTCCTACAATCATGTTTTGTTGCATAATTTTATAGTCTTCTTTCCATTTAGAAATTACTTCATTAGGAGGAATAATACTTAATTTTCCCTTTTCGTGATTTGAATAATCTAAACCTCTGATTAAATTAACGGTTTTGCGGTGCTCAACAATCGTTTCAAATAATTCATTATCAATAATGGCTTTTTCACCATAACCTGCAGACATCATTTTATCTAAATCATAAAAATGACGAGTCAATCGATCAGTTCTTATTTTATCAAAGGGTTTGGAAAATTTTTCGTGAAGTAATAATACTTTTTCTATAAAAGTACGTGTAGGCATAACTACTTGTACATCAAAAGTGCTTTGAGTAAATGGTAAATCTTTATAGTTTTCATCAATAAAAGAAATAATAGATTTTATTTCTGCTGGTTCTGTTAATGATCTTGCGCCCATTTCTAATAATACTTTTTGTTGAATGTAAGTATTACTAACTGGCAACACAGATTTATAATATACTTCAATCGTATTCGGATCACTCGTGTGGAAAAACCGGTCAATTTGACCACCTAATTCC
>JAGHSS010000049.1 GCA_018065745.1 Candidatus Neoflavobacterium equi
TATTCTCATGATTATCCCAACAATTTTGCCTACCAGGAGTTCTTGCCGGACGAGATTCAAAATTTCCCTTTCTATGAGCCTGGAGCTAATGCAAGAGAACAAGAAATTAAAAAGTTTATCACGAATAGATGGAATGATAAATATGATATATAAACAAAAAAATCTGGCCTTTAGCCAGATTTTTTTTGTTTTGTGAAATGTGGGAATCGCGTTAGCGGTTGTAGCGACATCCTTTTTTGGATGCATCCAAAAAAGATATAGCGAAAGACGCGACCTATTTTTGCAAGCTCTGCGCGGCAAAAAATGGAACGCCCACAAATGTATTATTCTGCAATTTGAATGTTTTCTATGCTCAAGACGTTGTCTTTTTCATATTCAAAATACCAACTGCCGTTTTTTTGGTAAAATAATCCGGTTTGATTGCCTTTTAATGCAATGTACATGGAGTCAAATGACGTCTGGGTTAGGGAAATGTAAGGGGCGTTTTGGGCGTCAACCAAGGAGGTTTTGATGCCACGACCAATCCATCTGTACCCCACTTTTGTCGTGTTTGGAACGGTTTTAATCGTTTCTAGAGACGCTGCAGCTGCATTTGTGTTTCTTACAGTTTTACTGTTTGTCAACGTTACTTTCTTTAAATCTGCAAGTTTGCTGTAAAATGCTTTTCTGAAAGCTTCTCTATAACTAACGCGATAGTCTTTTTCACGGCTTACACCTTCATCAGATTTGAAAACTACGTTTCCAAAACAATCTTTTAATTCAAATTCCAAAGCGGTTTTAAACATGGTGTTGTGGTCGTTGTATTCTCCATAAAGGTAGTTACACGCGTTGACAACAACATCTTTAGACACTTCATCTTCATAAAAAACATCAAAACCATTTTGCTTTAAAAAGTCTTTGGTCATGGTGTTCAAACTGTATTTGTCCACCTCATTCATCATTTTAAACTGTCTTGGCAAGACAATTTTCACTTGTGCATCTGCTTGTGTTGAAAATGTAAAAAGAACAACAAGCGCTAATAAAGCTTTTTTCATTATAATATGTTTTTTAATTCTGATAAATGATTGATTTTTAACACTCCCTCTGGCGCTTCTGTAGTTTCAGAATCAAACCAAATGGCTTGCATTCCCACATCTTGCGCTCCTCTTACATCTGATATTATACAATCCCCAACCATCACTGTTTGTGGCGCCTGAACCTGAGCTTGTTTCATGGCATACTGGTAAATGATGGGATTGGGTTTTTTAAAACCTGTGGTCTCTGAATCAGTGACGGTTTTAAAAAAATGGGCAATATTAGAATTTTTAATTTTATTGGCTTGAACCGGTGCAAAACCATTGGTGATGATGTGCAAATTATACTTTGGAAATAGATAATTCAAAAGCTCCATCGCACCTGGTATCAACAGGTTGTGGTTGGGCATCTCTGCGAGATAGGCTTCAGAAAAATCGGAAATATAAGCAGCAGAAAAATCCAAATCCAACGCCTTAAAAACGTCGTCAAAACGCTTGAAACGCAAATCAGCCTGGGTGATTTTATCCTGTCTGAACAACTCCCAATAAAAAGCATTGGCCTTGCTGTAAAACGACATGAAATCATCAAAATTTACAGTCAGCTCCCGCTGAGAAATGACGGCCTTCAAAGCAGCCGTAGAATTGATCTCAAAATCCCAAAGGGTGTGATCCAAGTCAAAGAAAATATCTGTTACTGCTGTGAATTTCATCTAATTTCCCTTCACGATAACGGCGTTGTCAATATGGTAAATCCAATCTTCCACATTGGAATCGTTATACCGGAAAGTACCTTCCAAAGTCACATACTGATCTGTCTTTAGCTTGGGAGTACCACCAGAAAATTTAATTCCCATAATGGTCTCTGGCCCTGCTTGACCACAGAAAAAACAAGACGCGAACACATTTTTACTCAAGGCATAGGTCTTGGTGTCAATGGGAACTATAAATCCAGTCATCCTTACTTTCTTCCCTTTTTTAGCCTTTAGCTTGGTGTTGATCACCGGGGTCATCACCTCTCCATAAACCTTGTCTGGATTTTTGATAAACTTGATTTCACCCAGTAAATTCCAGGTCAATTCCTCCACCGGTGTTTGATAAAACCCTTGGGTATTAAACGGAATTACAGAAGCGGTATTCAAACTTGAATGTTGTTGCTGCGGGCATATAAAATGCATCCCTGCACACGCGATGAAGCAGGCAATAGCAATTGTTTTTTTAAGCATTGGCCAAGGTTTTTGATATGTTCATGCTGTAAGCTTTTAAGGCTGGAATGACCGCACTCAAAAGTCCTATGCACAAGGTTAATATAAACAAGGTGGTTTCATTTTTCCAAACCACTTCAAGGGGATTAAAACTCATTTTGTACTCTTCTTGAGCAGCTAAGGAGATGAACCCCAAACAGAAACGCCCAATAATTGTACCAAAAATAAATCCAATCAAACACAACAGCAAACTTTCTATAACAACCAACTGTAGAAGTTGTCTGGAAGTACCTCCGTGAATTCTGATCAGTGCAAATTCATACTTGCGTTCTTTCAAACGGTTGTATAGAATAACAAAAATACTGATACCTGATAGCAACATAATGCCGTATGCTAAATACTTTAGGGATTCAATCCCAACGCCAAACATACTGATCAATCTGTTGATTTCTACAGCTGGAAGTACCGCTTGCATTTTGGTATTTTGTGCTATAATTCTTGGCCATGTGATAAGCCCCATTTTATTTCTGAAGGAGATCAATACCGCAGTAATCTCTTTTCCATCTTCTGGATTGTGGACTTCAGCAACCTCGTCTTTGTGGTCGTGGTTGTGGTGTTCTCCATCCTGATGGTCGTGAACTTCTGTGGCGTGGTCCACTGGAGCGTCGTCTGACGCATGATCGTGCACTGCCCAAACGGACTCAATGTTGGAAACGACTAAATTATCTAGGATACGGTCTGTTGGTTTTAATATTCCAACAATACGGTAGGGATGATTTTCGTGCACTTCCCCATGTTCCACGGCGCCGTGAGATCCCAAAAAGGTATCTCCCACTGCCAATTTAAAATTGGATGCAATGGTTGATCCAATCACCACTTCCAAAGGATTTTTAAACATGGTTCCCTCCAAAAGAGTTCCCCCATATTTTTCAATATATTGTGGTGTAGTACCCAAAATTTTATACCCGTGAAAATTGTCTCCAAAAGCCAAAGGGATCGCTTCCTTTACAAAGGGATTGGCCATCCATTTTTTAGCTTCTTCATAGTCAATATTTCCCGTGGGAGCATCCATCTGATATACAGAGGAAAGTAAGACTTGCAACGGACTCCCTTGGGCGCCCAATACCAGGTCTATGTTTTCAATACTGTCATAGAATTTTTTGTCAAACTGATTTTGCAAAAGAATCAAGACGGTAATTATCGCGACTGAGGAAGCCAGAAGTATAAAGCTCAAAATGGTATTTAAAGGCTTTAACCACAGGTTTTTCCATGCTAGTTTTATGATCATTTTAATACAATTTGATTTGGGAATTTTTCCTTAAGACGGCTGTCATGTGTGACAATAATTAAGGCTGTTTGAAATTTTGTGGCCATTTCAATCAAGAGGTCACTCACAATTTGCGTGTTCTCGTCATCCAAACTTGATGTAGGTTCATCAGCCAGCAAAATGGCAGGATCATTGATCAACGCACGTGCAATGCTCACACGCTGTTGTTGTCCAATACTCAAGGCGGTCATCTTTTTGTAAAGCTGATCCCCAAGCCCCAGCGTTTCTAATAGGTGTTGTGCCTTTTCACGCAATTCTTTTCCTTGGCCCAACCAAGAAGCAAAAACTACATTTTCCAAGACGTTAAAAGCTTCAATGAAATGCGAATTTTGAAGTATCAATCCAATGTGTTTGCCTCTAAAAGCATCCATTTGATCTCCACTCAATGCCTGGATGTTGTGCTTGTCAATAACAACCGCACCTGAGTCTGCCTTTTGAATTCCAGCCAAAATGTGCAACAAGGTTGTTTTTCCAGTACCAGAATTTCCTGATATCAAAAGCGTTTCCCCAGCCTTACATATAAAGTTAGGAAAAACCAAGGTTTTGGAGTTGGGATAGGTAAATTGAATATTTTGTATACTTACCATTCAGGTATTAGTTAATGTTTACCTAGCTAATTTAAATAGAAAATCACGATACAACAACACAAAACCAAATATTTATAAAAACTAATACAATTATTGCTTTTTAATTTGGTCCATCAGTCCCATATCAGCAAAACTGACATAGGTTTGATCCATCAGAATGAGGTGGTCCAAGACTTCGATGCTCAATGTTAATCCTGCCTGATAAAGCAATTTTGTCTGTTTGATGTCTTCATTGCTCGCCCGCTTATTTCCTGAAGGATGGTTGTGACACAAAATAACACTGGTGGCATTGTGTACCAAAGCCGTTTTGAAAATGATGCGGCTGTCAATAACCGTTGCCGTCATCCCGCCCTTGCTTATTTGAGCTTTGTGAACCATCTTTTTTGAATTGTTTAAATACAACACCCAAAACTCCTCGTGCAACAAATCACTCAGCAAGGGATGCATGACTTGAAAGGCCTGTTTGCTGTGAGTGATTGTGGAAGTGACCGCATTGAATTCTTTTCTGCGCTTGCCCAACTCCATTGCAGCAATCAGCACAACAGCTTTGGCCTGTCCTATTCCATCAAATTCCATAAATTGTTTAACGTCGAATTTGCCCAGCAAATTCAAATTGAAATCCACCTGCTTGACAATTTCTTGGCTGATGGCAAGGGCAGAATTATTTTTGGTTCCAGTGCCAATAAGTATGGCCAACAGCTCAGCATCACTCAAGGCCGCTGCGCCCTTGAGGATGAGCTTCTCTCTGGGCCTGTCATCAACAGCCCAATTTTTAATTGTATTTTTTACATTAGTTTTCATATATTGATGGTTTTTAATAAATTTAATTAAAATACCAAGAATATGAAGAAACTAATCCTTTTGATTTCAACTTTAAGCATGATGTTAGCTCCTTTGGGAGTTCTGGCACAAAAATTCACTAATGTAGCATTGGGCAACGCAGCCTTGCTTGTGGTAAACCCCAAAGTGGTCTACACTTCAGGATACACTAAAATAACCTACCCCAATGGAGATGTGGATCCGTTAAAAGGGGTGTGTACAGATGTGATTATTAGAGCCTACAGAAAACTTGGTGTTGACTTACAACAATTAGTACATGAAGACATGTCTGCAAACTTTGACTTGTATCCAAGCAAGAGAATATGGGGATTGAAAGGAACAGATAAAAACATTGACCACAGAAGAGTACCCAATTTGGAAGTGTTCTTTACTAGAAATGGAAAAAAGTTACCCGTGTCACAAAAAGCTTCAGATTACAAAGCAGGGGATATTGTAACCTGGAAATTGGGTGGTAAAATAGACCACATTGGAATGGTGGCAAATAAAAAATCACCAGACGGAAAACGCCTGATGATTGTTCATAATGTGGGTGGAGGACAGCTATTAGAAGACTGTCTCTTTTTATATCAATTGAATGGACATTATTCTTATTTAAAAATAAATCCTTAGAATAACTTTTTCAAATCGTCAAAGTTAAGTCCGCCATAATTTCCTGAGCTCATCAACAACAAGGCTGAATTTTCTAAATCAGCACTGAAAAGAAACTCTTGAAAAGCAGCTGGATTAGTATAAATTGTCAAATCTTTCCTGTTGAAAGCTTTGGCAATTTGTTCTTGAGAGACCTCTTCCAACTGTTTAATTTTTACCGCATCTGGAGAAAAGAAAACAACCGCTTGATCTGCTGCGTCCAAAGCACCTTCATATTCTTTCAAGAATGTCGCGTTTAAACTACTGTAGGTATGCAATTCCAAACACGCAATTAATTTTCTGTCTGGATATTGGTCTTTTACCGCTTTGGTAGTTGCAGCCACCTTGCTTGGTGAGTGTGCAAAATCTTTATAGGCTACCTTGTTACTTCCTTCAGCAATTTTTTCTAAACGCTTTGAAGCACCTTTAAAGCTGGCAATAGCTTCATAAAAATCAGCCTCATCAACACCCATATTTTGACAGATCCATTTTGCACCTGCCAGGTTGTTTAAATTGTGTGCGCCAAAAACTTCAATCGGCATCATGCCTTCTGGAGTTTCCAAAAGTGTTTGCCCCTTTTCTACTGCGTATGCTGGCGTGCTATATGCAATTTTTCTGATTGGGATTTCTGCACTTTCAGCAACTTGTTTTACAGTAGCATCGTCCTCATTATAGATTAAGATACCGCCGTTGGTAATTTTATTTACAAAAATTTCAAACTGCTCTACATAATTTTCAAACGTCGGGAAAACGTTGATGTGGTCCCAAGCGATTCCAGATATCAACGCAATATTTGGTTGATACAAATGGAATTTTGGACGTCTGTCCATTGGCGAAGAAAGGTATTCATCCCCTTCCAAAACAATAAACTCATTGTCTGACGTCAAATGTACCATGGTGTCAAAACCTTCCAATTGAGCTCCAACCATATAATCTACCTCAATATCGTGGTAGTGCATGACGTGAAGAATCATGGAAGTTATGGTTGTCTTTCCATGGGAACCACCAATAACAACACGGGTTTTATTTTTTGATTGTTCATATAAGAATTCAGGATAAGAATAAATTTTTATACCCAATTCCTGAGCTTTCAACAATTCAGGATTATCTGCTTTGGCGTGCATACCCAAGATGATCGCGTCCAAGTCAGCAGTAATTTTCTCTGGAAACCAACCCATGGTTTCAGGTAAAAGTCCTCTTTTTTCCAAGCGTGTTTTTGAAGGTTCAAAAACTGCGTCGTCACTACCTGTGATCTGATCTCCTTTTTGATGTAAGGCCAAAGCTAAGTTGTGCATAGCACTACCACCAATGGCAATAAAATGTACTCTCATTTGAATAACTGAATATGGATACTTATGATGAAAAATCTTCTTTTAATTCTTTTGCCTTTTCTGGGGCATTTAATTGCTTCAAATATAAGTCATATAATTTTTGAAATGTAACTTTTGATCGGCCAATTTTATATGCGCTTTTATAAAATCCTTCCGCGTTATCATAACGTTTGTAATTGACTTCAATATCGCCTTTTGCCAAATAGCCATCCACCTTTGAAATGGCCAAAAGCTCTTCTGCATATTGTTTGGCTTTGACTTCACTCCCACCAAATATGCTGGGCACTTCCAAATTCATCAAAACCAAAGCCCAACGGACATCAATATATTTGGGATCCAAAGTTGCAGACTTTTCAAAGTTTATCTTGATGTCTTTTAACAAAGACAAGGCTTTGAACTTATTTGACTTTTTGGCAATCATCGCCATACATCCTGCATAGCGATACAAAAAAACCGGATCTTCACTTTTGACCTTGGTCAATCTTTTGTATAAATTCAAAGCACCCTCATAATCATGCATCATGGCATATACATCTGCTAGATGCTCCACCAAGACTGCATCATTGGGACTTTCTTTTAGCAGGGCTTCAAAATAAGGCTTAGCCTCTGCATATTTTTTGTGTTCATATAATTCAAACGCCTTTTGTTTGCTCCCTTGTGCATGAACCCAAAACACAGACAACAAACACATAATAAGTGTATACCGATTCATCTTCTTCCTATTTTTTCAGATATGTTCTGAAATATCCACATTCATTTATCACCTCCTTATAATATTTGGTATTCGCATATTTTGATTTCAATTCTTTAAATCCATCCCAAGCCTTAAATATCGGCTCTGGGTATCCATAATAGGTACCGGATTTAAAATAGGTATCATAATAAAAACTATTGCGTTGTGTCTTGGCCAACATATACTGCATCTTGGCACGTTGCTCATCATCAGTAGCTTGCTTCAATGCCAATGTATAATATTTTGAGGCTAAATTGGTATTGAATTCTGCATTGTTGGATTTGCTATGTAAATCATATCTGGAATTGTAAATTGTGGTTTGATAAAAATAGCGGGCATTCCCAAAATAACTCATATTGTAATAGGCATTACCAAGCAACATAGCGTTGTTGTACACATCAATCCCTTGGTCTATATTGGTTTTCATGTCTTTCATTTTTGCCAATAACGACTGTACATTGTATTTTACAGATTGCTTTGCCATATGGTCACAGTCGTTGCAATCTTTAATCTTTCCATTGAATGGATTCCCCAACAAGATCACGTCCTGATCTGCAGGAATTTGTTTGGACAATGCAACAGCAGCATCCAATTGATCATTGTAAACCAATTGCACCACTTGAAATCTCAAGATGTCCCCCAATTTGTGAGGATACTGACTCAAAGCTAAACTTTCCCAATTGGATTTCCCAGGGTTGTTCATCAATTTTTTTAACTGCTCCAAATTTTCATTCGCATCCAAAAACGGAGAATTTGGAACAAATAACTCCGCCATCAGCATATTTTTATCTGCACTGTAGACATTGGAGATGTATTGTTTTGAAAATTCAACTGCCTGTTGAAACCTAAAAGAATCTTCATAAGTATATTTGGTATTCAAATCTGCTACCAGCCATTTAAAATCCCCCATAATGCTTTGGATGGATTTCTCATTCATCTTCTCCACCTGCAATAAGGTATTTAAATAATTGAGGAGGCGCAATTGATTTTTGAAATCTGCATTGGAATTTCCGATCTTGGACGCTTCACCCAAAAATTTAGTTGCCTCACTGTAATTCCCCTTCATGGTGGAAAGATATCCAGCTGCTGTCAACCACAATTGTGGGTTATGTGTGTTTTTTGACTGGGCTACTTTTTGAATAAACTCCAGTTTTTTCTTGTCCAAATCTGCAGCTATTCGCTTTTTATATTGGGCATTTGCGCCACTTCCCTTTTCCTTTTCAGCAAAGGCTGTATTGCCACTTTCATAAATATTCACTGAGCGCACCAAAAGGTAATCCAAGTGTTCAGATTTTGGATCCAATGCATAAATTTCCTGCATGGATCTAAATTCATCTTTATAATAGCCCAAGACTGACCAAAGGGCAATCTTTTCTTTTGGCGTTTTGGCCAGTTGCAAAGACTGGTTGAAATCTGTTTCTGATTGCGGTTTGAAGTCGTTGTTTGACAGGGATCTCATCCCCACTGCATTGTCAAATACCTGTGCAAAGACATAATTTGCTTTTGCATAGTTTTTATTTTTCTTGTAGACACCTCCCACATAATTCCATCCTCTGTAGTACAGACTGTTTTTGGGTTGTGCTGCTTGGGTTTCATCAAAAAAGGAAATCACCTTTTGAGGGTCGTCAGAATAGAAGTAAGATCTCAGAGTCAAAAACCAATACCTGTTTTTAAGAAAGGCATCGTTTGTAACGCTGTCAAAGTTCTTTTTTATACTTTGAGGAAGATCCACCTTGGAACGCTTCTGTGGTTTGTAATCCCAATAATCTACTTCTTGGTTGGAGAATTGTTCCAACATTTGCGTGGTGTACATATAAATAACAAAGTTGCGCGTTTTGGTATCATTGAGATCCAATCCATCAACAACCCCTTTGTTGCCTTTTTTCATTTTCTCATAGACCGCTTCAAAGCTAGCTCCTGAGTCTTGAGCATACATCAGATTTTTTAATTTTTCTGTCGTGTATTTATTGTTGAGATACGTGCGCCATTCCGCAACATTATCATCATTGTAATTGTGCATTTCACCCATTACAGAATGCGTATTGTAAAAATAGCTCGAACTGGAATAATTGAAATTTTCAAAAGATTTTGGAACAAATATTTCAGGCGTGAAGTGAGAACTCAACGGCCAATCCCAATCACCACCTCCACATGCATACCCTACTCCCAAAGAACTAACAACAATACTAGTGCATACCAGAGATTTTTTCAAAGAGGGAAACTTCATTTTCATAATTTTTAAAATTTATTTGATCCAGGTCATAGAGAATTATTTCATCTATTGGTTGCGCAACATGCGCTTCCACGTCCTCAATCATTTCTAGTAGTTGGTTTGCTTTAATTTTTTCAAATTTAACCAAGTCTCCGGTTTTGAGGTAGGCCCCTTTAAAAAAATGAGATTTGATTACTTTGTAAAACATCTCATTGACCTTTTCAAAATGCGCGCTTTCAAAATCGTCGACTGTTAATTTGGGCAATAATTCTACCACCCGATTATTTTCAATATGTATCCCCCAACTGTAAATTGGCAAAGCCAATTTGACCGGGAGTTTATAGGTATTTATAAACGGAATATAACGCTGTGCAATTGCCCTGTCATATATAGAATTTTTATTGTCAATCCCAATTTGTCCCATATTGTAATACATCAATACACCATAGTCTACATTGGGAATTCCCGTTTTGTCTGCAAATTTTATTTGATGTAATCTGATGGTTGAGGAAACCGGAATTTCAGAATTCTTTTTTACCAGGTCTACCAAATTCAAAAAGCGCTCTTTTGATTGTAGAGACCAGTCGCAATCCAATTGAATTTCTGTCGGAGGTAAGTCGTTATAAGATTGTATTTGACTGACCAGAGAAGTTATTTGCTGGGCCAGTTTTTCCAGGTTGACGTGTTTTTCCAGCATCACCTCATTTTTGATGTAGACCACGGGAATCACATCAACAGCTGGTTTGGTAAGGAAGTTAATTTTGGATATGGGTATGGCATTTTTTTCTGATAGGCCCACGTCAAAGAAGCGGACGTACAATTTCTTTACCTCCAATTTATCTAAAACTTGAGATTCACGACTACTTAAAGAAAACGTTGTTCTCCAGTAATAGAAGGATAATTTCCTTGGTGGCTGATCTTGTTTGCAAGAGCAAAGCATCAAACAGCATAAGGAAATCAGTAAACTAAAATACTTCATATTCAAAAAATAAGTCTTACCACAAGATACTAAAATTTATAAAACACTTGTAAAAAAAAACGGATGTAACCTCCGTTACATCCGTTTTTATATTTTATGCAGATCGTAAATTATTTAACGATGTCCATTTCTTCCACAAGGTGACCCGCACCACTGTAAGTATCAATAACCCAAAGTACGAATCTGATATCACAGTTGATCGTTCTTTGTAATTTTGGATCAAAGATAACATCTCCAGCCATAGCTTCAATGTTTCCGTCAAAAGCAAGACCAATCAATTCTCCTTTACCGTTCAACACTGGAGAACCAGAGTTACCACCTGTAATGTCGTGATCTGTCAAAAAGTTCACGTGAAGAGAACCGTCTTTATCAGCATATTGACCATAGTTTTTATCTGCAGCCATATCTCTTAAGTTTTGAGGCAAGTCAAATTCAAGATCTCCTGCTTTGTATTTTTTAACCATACCGTCAATTGTAGTATAGTTGTTTACCTTAGCTTCTGCATTTCTTTTGTCAGCTGGCAAAGCGCGAACTGTACCATAAGTCAAACGCAAAGTTGAGTTCGCGTCTGGATATTTAATTTCAGAAATTCCTGATTCTTTCAATCCAGCTACTAATCTTCTGTAAGCATTTCCAAAGTCATTAGTTGCTTTATCTAATGTTTCATTTGTTTTGCTGTAGTGTCCAACCAATTCATTTGACAATTTCATCATTGGATCCAATTCAATCTCTGCAACGTTTGGACGTTCCACAAAAGCTAAAAGTTTCGCTTCAGAACCATAGATTGATTTTGCAAATAAGTCCTTAACATAAGGTCCCATATTGTTGTCATATTTTCTTGCCATTTCAACAACGTATTCTGAAATTGGGTAATCCTGAGCTTTTTGGTTGTATAAATCCAACTGAGCATTTAGAACTTCAATTTCTGCAGGGATAAAGATTTCGCTATAGAATTCTTTAACCATTTCAACCATTTGAGGTTTCACTTGTGCTTGTTTTGCAGCGTCAGCCTTAGCATAAGCAGTCAATTGTCTTCCCAAATTTCTTGAAATTGATCCAAATGAAGAAGCTCTCAACAACGTACTTAAGTAGTTGTCGTGTTTTGCTTTATCATTCGTCAAATTGTAGTAGGCATTAATAGTAGAAACTACATCACCATACTTCTCTTTATTTTCTTTTTTATTTGCCCATTTGTCAAATTTAGCCTCTTGTTTTGCTTTAGCGCTAGACGTTTTGAATTTAGTCAACGCATCAATCATCCCTTGACGGTTTTTCCAATAGTTAGCCAAACTTGCATATTTTGAAGCATATTTCAAATTCACTTCTGGACTGTTCACCATATAAGGTTTCAATTTGTCCATTGCCAATTTAGAAGCTTCCACCCAAGCAGGGTATGCATATTTTACATTTTGCTCAATTCCACCAGCTGGCATCCAACGGTTTGTTCTTCCAGGATATCCCAAAATCATAGCAAAATCTTTCTCTTTAACCCCACCGATATTTACAGGTAAATGGTGTTTTGGTTTCAAAGGCACATTGTTCAAGCTGTATTCAGCAGGCTCATTGTTTGCATCTGCATACACTCTAAACATAGAGAAATCTCCTGTGTGACGTGGCCACTCCCAGTTGTCAGTATCTCCACCAAATTTACCGATGCTCTCTTCTGGAGTTCCCACCAAACGCACATCTTTATAATCTTGATAAACAAAGTAGTAATATTCATTCCCTTGGAAAAACGGACGTACAGAAACGGTGTATTTTCCATTCTCAGAATTTTCTTTTTGAATTTCTGCAGTTTCTTTATTTACAGCAACCTCACGTTCTTTTTCAGACATTTTTGGATTCAACTTAGAAAGAATTCTTTCCGTCACATTATCCATTCTCACAAAGAAACGCACATATAAATCTTTTGGTTTTAATTCTTCAGCACGCGTTTTTGCCCAGAAACCATCTTTCAAATAGTTTGCATTTGCTGTTGATAATTCCGCGATTGCATCATAACCACAGTGGTGGTTTGTCAAAACCAATCCATCTTTTGAAATCATTTCTGCAGTACATCCACCATTGAATTGTACAATTGCATCTTTCAATGAGTTGTTATTGATAGAATAAATCTCATCTGCAGTCAACTGCAGTCCCATTTTTTGCATATCTCTGTGGTTAAGACGCTCAATGAACATCAAGAACCACATACCTTCATTCGCTCTAACGCTAAAAGGAACTAGCATTAAAAAAGCGACTAATGAAAGAAGAAGTTTTTTCATAATATCTTTTTTGTATTTATTTGTTTGCTAATATAGTGC
>JAGHSS010000064.1 GCA_018065745.1 Candidatus Neoflavobacterium equi
GGGATATAGTAATATCTTGTATCCGCTACATATTCAACTGGAGCCCAGTCAGGAAGTAAATCTACATTTATATTTACGTTTACTTGGGCTTGTGCGTTATATTGAGAACCTACAAACAGTAAGGCTGCTGCAAAAATTTTAAGAGAGTTCATCATGTTGTAATTTTTATAATCAATTGTTGTTGATTACCAATATCCAACTATTGTGCCAAAAAAAATTAATGCTTTGATGTGTGATAAAATTCCTCTAAAATTTTTTTGTTATCTATCACAGAAACAGGCTTTTGCAAGATTAAATTATTTGGAAAAGAAATGTGCTCCCCATCCTTGGTTTTCAATAAAATATAAAATGCTTTGATGTCTTCAATCTCTGCAACGATTGGAAAATCCTTATCTTGAATTTTAATGACGTCCCCAATTTTAAATGGAAAGGCAAAAAAGATGACAATTCCAGCAGTGATATTACTCAAAATGGACCATTGCGCAAAAAACGCGACTCCGATGATTGCTGAAACAGTAGAAACAAAAACTCCAATATCTGATCCGTCAATTCCCCAAATCCCCAAAAGGACGAGTGCCAGAATAGACAACATAAAAACGTTTATGTATTTGATGATCAAATTTATCCTTGGCGTTACTCCTGTTTTGTGATTTGCAACTTTCTTTATCAAGCCAATGACTACAAATCTTAGAATAGAGTAGATTAAGAGAACTACAATAGTTATTATAATTTGTGGTAGATAAGGTTTAATCATGATCGTATAGCAATTCATTAAGCTTAGTGTACACTAATGAAACGGGTAATCCTACAATATTGGTATAAGAACCGTCAATTTTAGTAATTCCCACTTCACCAATCCACTCTTGAATACCGTAGGAACCTGCTTTGTCAAACGGTTGGTAATTGTCAATGTAATATTGAATCATTTCTGGAGTCAAAACACCAAACGTCACCTTAGATTCTTCAAAGAATACAAAAGAGGTTTCCAAGGTTTTAAAACATACAGAAGTAAAGACGCTGTGTGTCGCGTTTGACAATGAGGAAAGCATATCAAATGCTTCTTGAGCATCCTTGGGTTTCCCCAAAGCCTTATTTTCATGCCACACCAATGTATCACTGGTCACGACAACTTGATCTGATTTCAAAAAACCATCAAAGGCATTGGCTTTTAACAACGCCAAGTAATTGGTAATTTCAGGACCTTTTAAATGCGTTGGATATACTTCATCTACCGGTTTTAAATCAATGGTATATGGGAACCCCATATCCTTAAAAAATTGTTGGCGTCTAGGAGAACCTGACGCCAATATTATTTTGTATTTGCTGTTATTTTGCATTGAGATACATATTTATTTGAATTACTGCAATGGATAAAATTCCAAAGAGTAATGTAATTTTTAATAGGTTGCCCATGTTCTTAAATTCTCCCTTTTTATTGGCTGTCCACAGTTTGAAAACAAAAAGCAATAAGGGAGCTAAAATGAACAAAAGCGAATAAATTAAAACATAGGTCAGTTCAAAGAAGTTTGTCTTGATATAATACAACAAACACGCTATGGGAACTAAGGTAAAAGCGATTAACAATTTTTTGGTGCGCTCTTGACCCAAAACAATGGGCAAGGAGCTGTAACCTGCGTTGTAATCACCTTTCATGTCTTCTAAATCTTTTACAACTTCTCTCAAGAAGTTGATCAAGAAACAAAAAACGGCAAAGTCTAACAAGATGGAAAACATATAGGTGATTTCCGTTTGATTGCCCTCATACATTGCTGGGAAAAGATCAAAAAATCCAACCATAAGCACGCTTAGAGACAACAATAATGAGATCACAATATTTCCAATTACCGGGATTCCCTTTAAGGAAGTTGCATACAAATACAACAACAAGGCTGTTATAATAAAAAATCCCAAGAACGAGGGTTTTAAAATGATGTTGCTCAGGTAATATCCCAAACCAACTCCAATAACATTAAGTACAATATAAATGATGTATGCCGTACTTTCTTTGATTCCATTGTTTACAATCACCGTTTTGGGTCTGTTGACGGCATCTGCTTCTTGATCCATAATATCATTTATTACATATCCTGCAGCTGCAATACAAACGGTTGCCAAAACAAAAAGAACGTATTGTAAGTTTGAAAGTGAAATGAATTGGGTTTGGTTTTTCAAAAATACAAAGTGAAATAGACATTGCATTAACGCAATCATCAGTAGGTTTTGAAAGCGAATTAATTTTAAGAATTTCATAGTTAGGTTAGCGCGTTAGTTAATCGTATTTTGAATCAAAATTTTCCATCCATTTTCCTTGAACTTTCATCACTTGTTCAATGACATCACGCACACAACCTTGACCACCTTTGATATGTGAAATATAGGTGCTGATTTTTTTAATTTCTGGGACAGCATCAACCGGACAAGAAGGAAGTCCCACCATTTTCATGACGTGGTAGTCTGGAATATCATCTCCCATATACAATACTTCTGCTGCTGAAATTTGATTTATTTCTGTATACTCTTTAAAAACGTCCACCTTATTTGATGCACCCAAGTAGATGTCATAAAGGCCTAAATTTCTCAATCTTATGCGAACACCTTCACTGCTACCTCCTGAAATGATACACACTCTGTATCCTGCTTCTAGCGCAGTTTTCATGGCATATCCATCTTTGATGTTCATTTGGCGCAACATTTCACCTGTTGACGTCAAATGCACTTGACCGTCTGTCAAAACTCCATCAACATCCAATACAAAGGTGGTGATGTCATTCATTAACTCCTTATAACTCTTTGACATTTTTATTTAAAATTGATTGTGTTATTAGTTTATAAATTTCTTTTTTATCCGATTGATTTAGAAAATCCATGTGTTTGTTTAAGGTCTCCATATCTTGTCTCTTTGCAGGACCTGTTTGGGCTTCTCTTGGAGATATCGATTGGATTTTAGCTGCGGTTTCTGCGATCAAGGGATGAAAAATTTCAAATGGAATTTTATTTTCTTGGCAGATCTCGTTTCCTAGGACATACATGTGATTGACAAAATTGCTTACAAAAACTGCAGATACATGCAGCGCTTGTCTTTGCTGAGAATTGATGTTGTATATCTTTTCAGTAAGTTGCAATGCCATTTTCTTCAAGGTTACCAAATCATTCATGCCCTCTGATTCAATGCAGAGTGGAATTTCTGAAAAATTAAGTGGTTTGTTTTTTGAAAATGTCTGAAGCGGGTAGAAGACACCTCTTCTATTTTTTGGGTCCAAAACATCCATTGCGCAACTGCCTGAAGTATGGACTACAAGCTGGTTTTCAAATGGTATTTTGGAGGACAATTCACTAATTGATTGGTCGGATACAGCCAAAATGGTGACGTCTGCAGGTGTTAATTCTGCGATGTTTGACGTTACTTTATCAAGTGATATAAGTTCCTCTAAAATAAATGGTTTTCTACAATAAATTTTTTGTATTTCAAAAAATGGGTTCTTTTGAAATACTTGAATCAGGTGTTGAGCAACATTTCCTGCGCCAATAAGGTTTACTTTAATCATGTGGCTAAAATAACATAAAAAAAGGGACGTTCAAAACGTCCCTTGGTATATTATCGTATCTAGGTGTATTAATATTTTGGGGTGTGCGTTAAGGGGTGAAGCGGCATCCTTTTGGGAGGCTTTGCCGACCAAAAGATATAGCGGAACCCCTGACCGATTTTCTAAGCGCAGCGCAAGAAAATGGGTAACGCCCAAAAAATTATTCCACAGCATCAATGATTGCAACAAAATCTGCAGCGCTTAAGGCAGCGCCACCAATCAACCCACCGTTGACGTCTTTTTGAGAGAAAATCTCCTTTGCGTTGTCCGGTTTCACGCTTCCCCCATAAAGGATAGATACATTTTGTGCAGTAGCTTCACCAAAACTTTTGGCAATCACTTCTCTAATGAAGGCGTGCATTTCTTGAGCTTGAGCAGCAGTAGCCGTTTCTCCTGTACCGATGGCCCAAACGGGTTCATAAGCCAGGACGATGTGCTGCCAATCTTGCTTTTGAAGGTGGAATAAACCGTCTCTCAACTGATATTCTACCGTGTTGAAATGTTGTTTATTTTGTCTTTGCTCCAACAATTCGCCGATGCAAAAAATAACGCGCATATTGTGTTTTAAAGCGGTGTCCACTTTATTGGCTAAATTTCCATCTGTTTCACCAAAATATTGGCGTCTTTCTGAATGCCCCAAAATCACGGTTTGCACTCCAACGGAAGTCAACATGCTGGCAGAAATTTCACCAGTATATGCGCCGCCTTCTGCCTGGTGCATGTTCTGAGCAGCCACTTGAATATTGGTGTGCTCCAATTGCTGAACCGCCTGTGAAAGATTCACAAAAGAAGGAGCGATGATCACTTCAACCTCTTTGCCTGACGGCATTTGATTCACTATTTCACCTAATAATTGCGCTGTTTCTGCAGCGTTTTTATTCATTTTCCAGTTTCCTGCAACAATGTTTAAACTCATTATTGTAACGATTTTATGGTTGATATTAACGTCGTATCATCTGCTTCAATAGCTTTAAACAATGCTATTTTGCTCTTTTTATTTAATACAATATACCTTGGGATCCAGTCCAATGCAACGGCCTTTCCAAAGACTCCTTTCATGCCATCATGTGCCAAATAATTTTGACCTTTTACATTATACTTTTCAATTCCTTTTTGCCAAGCTTCTGGTGTTTTATCAAATGAAATAAACACAAAGCTCACATTGGGAAATTGATCTTGCAAAGCGTGTACCTTTGGCATTCCCTTAATACAATCTGAACACCAAGATGCCCAAAGGTCTAAAACAACAACCTTACCTTTGTTTTTAGATAAAATTTGTTTGAATGTTATGTCTTTTTGATTACTGTCTTTAAACGTGTAATTCAAGGCTTCTTTTGAGAAGGTATTGGTTTTTTGTGCCCATCCAACTAGGGTAAGCATTAAAGCGAATATTGTAACTATCTTTTTCATAATTATTCTAATTTAATTTTTGGATCTAGCCAAGCATAGATCAAATCCACTACTATATTAATCAGTACAAAGGTTGCGGCAATGATCAAAACGGCTCCCATAATAACGGGTAAATCCAAGGTGTTTAACGCATCGACAACTTCTTTTCCCAATCCATTCCAACCAAAAATAAACTCTACAAAAACCGCTCCTGCCAACATGGATGCAAACCAACCTGAAATGGCAGTTACCACAGGATTCATAGCGTTTTTCAAGGCGTGTTTAAAAACGACTTGAAAGGAATTCAATCCTTTTGCCCTTGCTGTTCTAACAAAATCTTGTGTCAAAACTTCTAGCAACGAATTTCGCATCAACTGAATGACCACTCCCAAGGGGCGGATTCCCAAAACGATGGCTGGGAGGATGATGTTTTTCCATTGAATTGCTTTTCCCATTCCAAAATCGTCCACTTCATAAAGGCTTCCGGTCATGTTTAAATTGGTGTACTCGTGGAGGACAAATCCAAACAGCCAGGCAAACAAAATGGCGCTGAAAAAGGAGGGAACACTCATCCCTAAGGTGCTGATTAAGGCAATGCCACGGTCCAAGGAGCTGTCTTTTTTCAAGGCAGATAAAATTCCTAGAAAAACGCCTAAAAACAGGGCAATAAAAATAGCAACACAGGCAAGAATTATGGTGTTAGGCATGGTATCTCCAATAATCTGACTCACTTTCTTGCCGTTTTTCTGAAAGCTTTCTCTCAAATAGGGGGTTTTCACCACCAATTGCTGATTTCCTATTTCTGCCAGCACTTTGCCGGTGTATTTATTTGAATCAAAATAGGTGTATGCAGTCGTGTCTGTTTTGTGCAGTGAAACGACAGATAAATCATTGAGGTAGTACAAATATTGTACTGTCAATGGTTGATCAAAACCATACTTTTTTTTGACGCGAGCCAACTGCTCTGAATTTTCATTTTGATCTAACATCATGCGCGCAGGATCTCCTGGAAGCACATTAAACAAAAAGAAAATAACGGTTACAACTCCAAAAAGTGTAAGCAGGGCATAGCCTAATTTATTGATTAAATACTTTACCAACGATTATAGTTTTATTTTTTCAATGTCGTTGAAGTGCTTTTTGTCTACAATTGTTCCTTTTTTAAGAACAACGATGCTTGGATTGGCACGTTCAATAGTCTTTAATGTTGTCCCATCACAGAAGTAAAAATCAAAATTGAAATGATATTGCGCTTTGAATGTCGCTATAGTTTCTGCGTTTGAAGCAGTCATTCCAATAACTTTGTACCCTTTAGCTTCTGCTTGTTTGGTGAAGTTATTTAACACTGTCAATCCTTCTGGTTTTGACTTGTTCAAATCATAAGCGATGAAAAGAATGACCTTTTCAGCATTTAAAAATTCTGCCGTTAAATCTTCTCCTTCTTTGTCAATGATGAAATCGTGGATTGGCGGCACATATCCCTTTTCAATCAATTTGGAATCTGAGGATACAAATTCTGCATCTGCCGGGATTTTGCTGTTCATAACGTCGTCATAACTAAACGTTGTTTCTACACCGTTTACCTTGTAGACGAACGTCATTTCAAAAACGTCTTTTTTGGCTCCTTGAGGAATTTCCATTGCCTTTTCAATGTTGGTTCCTACCTTATAAGCTCTGAAATCAATGATTGGCAAATGGTTTAAAACATAATACCCAATGAAAAGACAGATGGTGTAAGTCAAGAAAAGTGCAAATGCTCCATTTACTTGGGTAAGGTAAGATTTGATGTGCTTTTGACCTAAGATAAGAATCACAATCAAAACCAATAATATAATATCTTTTGTAAAGGATTGCCACGGAGTTAACTTTAATGCATCACCAAAACAACCACAATCAGTTACTTTATTGAAGTAAGCACTGTAAAAAGTTAAAAAGGTAAAACCTAGGATTAAAATCAACAACAATATGTTGGTTAATTTTGGTTTGAAACCCAACAATAATGCTACACCTAACACCACTTCAAAAATAACTACGAAAACAGCAATTACTAAGGCAAAAGGTATAAACGACGGCATATTTAAAACCGTTTCTGAAAAATATTCTTCTAGCTTAAATGAAAATCCAACTGGATCATTCAATTTAATAAGACCAGATATTATAAATAATATTCCTACGATGTATTGAGATATTTTTACGATATATTTCATAATTATTTTTTAGTTAGTCAACCAGTTTTAGTTGAATTAAAGCAAAAACAGCATAGTTTAACATGTCTTGGTAATTGGCGTCTGTTCCTTCTGAAACCAACGTTTTCCCTTTGTTATCTTCAATTTTTCTCACTCTTAAAATTTTCTGCAAAATCAGGTCTGTCAATGAGCTGACACGCATGTCTCTCCAAGCTTCTCCATAATCGTGATTCTTAGCCAACATCAATTCTTTGGTGTCTTTGATCTTTTGATCGTATAAGGCAATCACTTGTGCTGTTTCTAAATCAGCATGGTCTGCAATTCCCAGTTCCAATTGGATCAATGCCATAACAGCATAATTGATGATGCCAATAAATTCTTGAGTTTCGTCTTCTGCAACCATTTGGACTTCATTTTCTTGAAGACCTCTGATGCGTTTGACTTTGATGAAAATTTGATCCGTGAAACTCGGCAGTCTTAAAATGCGCCAAGCACAGCCGTAGTCCTGATTTTTATTAATAAATAACGATCGACAAACTTCAATTACTTTGTCATATTCTTGAGATGTTTTACTCATTATTATAT
>JAGHSS010000248.1 GCA_018065745.1 Candidatus Neoflavobacterium equi
CATATAATTTATGAAACACAGCTTTACTTATTATTTGGTGATGATGGCGCTGAAATTTAAAGGAATTAAGGAAATTTTCAGCAGTGAAGTAATTGATTACAACAGATTGCGTCAGCAAGATACTGATGCTCCAAGTAATCACTTTTACAAATCGTACAGCACCAGCTTTGAAATTTTGGGAACCAAAGTAAACGCTGTGACTCAAAACGATTCAAATACACGTTTGTGTTTGTTTATTCACGGTGGAGCCTTTGTGTCTGGTCCAAGTTTACATCATTGGGATGTTGTGGCCTACTTGGCTTCTAAAACCAATGTAACCTATTGGATGTGCAATTATCCAAAAGCACCTGAGCACCAAATTGAAGAGATTTTAACGTCTATAAAAGCGGTGTACAACAAAGCGTTGGAGCGCTATTTGCCAGAAAACATTACCATTTTAGGGGATTCTGCTGGAGGTACGCTTGCCCTGGCTTTAATTCAAAGTTTGGTTGAACAACGTGGTTCCACACCAAATAAATTGATTTTAATCACCCCATTAGTCGATAGTACGTATGAAAATATAAAAATTGCGGAGGTAGAAAAAAAAGATAAGATGTTGTCTGTTTCTGGTGCAAAAAGTGCCAAGCAAATGGCTGCGGGAAATTTGCCTTTATCACATCCAATGCTTTCTCCTGTTAGAGGAAGCTTTAACTCTTTTCCAGAGACCATTGTGTTTATGGCTACTGATGACATCTGTTATCCAGATCAGTTGTTGATGATGGAACAGTTGAAAAAGGCCAATGTAAAACACAGATCCATAACAGGTGAGGGGATGCCCCATATTTGGGTTTATCTGCCGATCTTAAAAGAAGGAGTTCAGGCGAGAAAACAACTGTTAGCGTATTTTTAAATCGATAAACGAAGATTGTAAATTAGATTATTTTTTTGATAACGCGCAATTTGTGAGAATGTCTTCCGGTATCAATATTGTAAATCCCAAATTGGTCTAAACGATCAATACGCACTTTTCCAGAAGCGTGAATGATGTAGTTGTCGCCCATGATGATACCCACATGAATAATCTTGCCCTCTTCATTGTCAAAGAAAGCCAAATCTCCTGGTTCTGCTTCTTCAATAAAACTCAAAGCTTCTCCTTGAGTTGCCTGTTGTGAAGCATCTCTGAGCAGTTTGTGTCCGTTGAGTTTGTAAACCATTTGTGTAAAACCTGAGCAATCAATACCAAAAGGTGATTTTCCGCCCCATAAATAAGGTGCGTTTAAATACAAAAAGGCCGTTTCAAGCAATTGGTTTTTTTGGTCTGACTGTTGTGAATATGCTCCGTCAAACTGAAAATTACTCGCGTTGATTGTAGGGAAATTTAAAAAGCGCAAATCGCTACCCAAAGGGATTGGGATCAGCAAATTGTTAGGAGTTGTAATGTACTCAACCAAGTCAGCAGCGCATTGTAGCGGTGCATTTTGCAACATTTCAAACTCAGAAGGAGTAATTTGAAAATACTGTTTTGAATCCACCCAGCCTTCATAATCATCAAAGGACAATTTAATTCTGCTCCATTGATCTTTTTCTTCCAAAACTTCAAAAAAGTCTCCAAAGAGAAGTTGAGAAGTCATTTCGCTTCTATCGCTTGGTTCAGATCTTAACGGAATTGAGGCTAAATTACAAATTGCAAACATGTTTTTTTGAGCGTATTTAATAGAACATAGGAATTCCAAAGACTTGAAATTCCTATGTTTAGGTATTTTATATCTAATTATGCTTTTTCAATAACTAGTGCAGATGCACCACCACCACCATTACAGATAGCAGCAGCCCCAAATTTACCATTATTTTGTTCTAAAACATTAATTAATGTAACAATTATTCTTGCTCCTGAACATCCAAGTGGGTGACCTAAAGAAACCGCTCCACCATTGACGTTTACTTTTGCAGGATCCAATCCTAAAATTTTAGTGTTTGCCAATCCAACAACAGCGAAAGCCTCATTGAATTCAAAGAAATCTACCTCTTCTTTAGAGATGTTTGCCTTAGCTAAAGCTTTTGGCAAAGCAAGAGATGGAGCTGTAGTAAACCATTCTGGTTCATGTGCAGCATCAGCATATCCAGCAATAAAAGCCAAAGGAGTTAATCCCAAAGCAGCTGCTTTTTCTTCACTCATCAAGATCAATGCAGCAGCACCGTCGTTAATTGTAGAAGCGTTAGCGGCAGTTACTGTTCCGTCTTTAGTAAATACAGCATTTAATGAAGGAATTTTATCCAATTTTACATTGGTGTATTCCTCGTCACGAGTAACCATGATTGGATCACCTTTGCGTTGTGGTACAGCTACAGGTACAATTTCATTGTCAAATTTACCAGCTTCCCAAGCCGCAGCAGATTTTGTGTAAGATGCGATTGCGAAATCATCTTGCATCTCTCTAGTGATTTCATGAGTTTTAGCACATAAGTCTGCACTAACCCCCATAGCATTGTTGTCATAAGCATCAGTTAAACCGTCTTTTTGCAAACCGTCTAAAAGTGTTGCAGGACCAAACTTAGCTCCATTTCTCATATATACATAATGAGGAATCATGCTCATGTTCTCCATACCACCAGCAACAACTACTTCAGCGTCTCCAGATAAGATGGCTTGTGCACCTTGCATTACAGCTTTCATTCCAGAAGCACATACTTTATTAACTGTAGTACAGATCACAGATTTTGGCAATCCAGCATATAATGCTGCCTGTCTTGCTGGAGCTTGACCTTCACCAGCCTGTATTACATTCCCCATTAATACTTCATCAACTAAAGCAGGGTCTAGATTAATTTTGTCTAAAGCTCCTTTAATAGCAGCAGCTCCTAATTTTGTAGCAGGTACTGTAGAAAGGGCTCCCATGAAACTTCCCATTGGGGTTCTCACTGCAGAAACGATTGCAACTTTCTTATTCATAATATGTGTTTGTTTGTTTATCCTGCTAATTTAGATAAATTTTAGATTTATTAAAATAATAAGGTTTAAAAAAGTCTCAAATATTTAAAAGGCGGTAGGTTTCATTTAACAGGAAAAAACTTTGATTTTTTTTGTGTAGCTATGTAGTTGAAAATGAAAAAGTTCGAAAAAATATTCATTTTTTATTTAAAATAATCCTGAATTTAGTTGGAGTGAATGCAATGTTATGCTACATTTGCACTCGCAAAAAGGTTGTAACGCCTGCTTGTTTTGGAGAGGTGCCGGAGTGGTAACGGAGCAGATTGCTAATCTGTCGACTGGTAACGGTCGCCAGGGTTCGAGTCCCTGTCTCTCCGCTTTTATTGGGAATTTTCGGGGTGTAGCGTAGCCCGGTTATCGCGCCTGCTTTGGGAGCAGGAGGCCGCAGGTTCGAATCCTGCCACCCCGACGAAAATTTTGTTCTTTAACATGATTGTATACTAAATGGTCCGATAGCTCAGCTGGATAGAGCAACTGCCTTCTAAGCAGTAGGTCTCAGGTTCGAACCCTGATCGGATCACTGATTAAATCTAAAAAAAATATAATATTTTATTTGTTAATTATTAAATTTTGTCTTAGGTTTGCATCAGCAAAATAGCTGATAAAGCTAGCAAAAAGGAGAGGTGCCGGAGTGGTAACGGAGCAGATTGCTAATCTGTCGACTGGTAACGGTCGCCAGGGTTCGAGTCCCTGTCTCTCCGCTTTT
>JAGHSS010000277.1 GCA_018065745.1 Candidatus Neoflavobacterium equi
ATTTGATAATTAGTATATTTGCAACGTTTTATATGATTCTTAAAAAATAATGAAATACAACAACTTTCATCCACGTTTAAAACGTATCATCGAACAAATAGAGAAAATTCAAGTGACAAATCACGATTTAGACAAAATTGATGAGTTAGGTTTGAAAGCATTGGAATTAATCGAAACTATTCTAGATGAAACCCCTAATGACATTCAAACCAGAATGTTGAGAATACGTCTAAACGACAACTGGATCTTCAGCAATCAAAACCAAGTTATTGTTGATGCCAATTTTATATTGCAATTTGAAAGAGATAATCAAGCGCGTATGTTTGCTTACGATCGTTTGGTTTCCATATATAAAACAAGGACGGATGCCCCTGAAGAATTGATTGCCATTTTGGAGGATCAATTGTTGGACATTCAAAATGCCTACCCGCACCGCTACCAAAAAAACAAGGCGGAGAGTGAATCCCTATACTTGCTTGGGGAAGCGTATGAGGCGATGGGACAGGCGGAATTGGCGTTGTCCATTTACCAAAAATCTTATAACAAATATCCATACTTACAGGTCAGAAATGCGGTTGTGGGGATTAAAATGCTGGACGCTCAGGATTATGAGGGTGCAGAAAAAATGCTGTGGAATCACTATTTGTGGCAGTTTGACGCGGAGGATGAGGAGGATATTCTCAAATATGCGGCGGCGCTGTTGCAACACTATAAAAATAACAACCTCCAGTCCCACCCCAACCTGATTGCCTTGCTGTTGCACATTGCGCGCAACAAGCAAAAGGAATTTGTGATGGATGCTGAGGATGCCAACTATTTTGAGTACTGCTTGGCGCATGCGCTGGTGGAATATCCCAACAATTCCAGAATTTTAGTCGTGAAAGCAAACCACCTCTTGATGGATTTGGATCAGGCGGATTTGGCGTTGGAATATTACAAACAGGCATTGCTGGGCGACAATCCAAATTTCCAGGATTATATCCAACACATCAAAACTTGTTGTATTTACACACAAACGGACTTCTTTGATCTGCCGTTCAACTTTGCATACAAGCCACAAAACATCAATGTGCACTTCACCATCGCGGAGGAATTGTACAGCATGTGGCAGGCGACAAATATCATTGAATACATTGATTTGGGTATTAAATACATCCAATCAAGCTATAAACACTTCAAGAAATACATATTTCACGAAAAAGGAAGTACCTACTGTAACCAGACGCATTTCTATGAAATGACGTGTAAAATCTTTGGGCAATTATTGGTCGTAAAATCTGATGATCAGGATGCTCAAACGGCAAAATTCACCTTGCGCAACGCGAGTATTTTGTTTTGGGAGGGCTATCAAGTCAACCAATATTTTGAGAATTTAAACCTGGCGATTCACACGGCTTTTGACGCCAAGGAATATATGTTGTGCATTGAGTATGCCCAACAGTTCACGGCAGACATGGGCTATATTTGCAGCGATGTGGAATTGCAGCGCAACCATTGGTTCATCGGCTACTCCCACTGCATGTTGAAAGATGTCAAAAGTGCGCGCAGAAATTTTGAACAAGCAAAATCTGCCTACATCAAGAACAAAAACGCCAGTGACGATTCGTTAAAAATTCTGGCTGAAACTGGTTTTATATATTTTACCCTATCCATGGAAACGGGCTGCAACCCACCATTTGCTGTCTTGGAGATGGACTGGATGGATCAAAATGTGCTCATCGCCCAAAGCATGCCACATGTGTACGGAGGGATTCAACACTATATTGGGGTGTGCTATGAGAAAATGGACAATATGAAACAGGCGATGCAGTATTACAACAACGCCAAGGTGTATTTGGAGGAATCAGACCTGCCACTTTACAAGCAACTATTTTCCCTAACCCAAGAAAAGCTTCAAGGGAATTGATTATCTTTGCAGAAATTCTTTTTTTATGATTTCTCAAGATACTATCGTTGCTTTGGCAACCCCTTCTGGTGCGGGAGCCATTGCGGTTTTGCGCGTTTCTGGAGCTAACGCCATTGACATCGTCTCTGGGGTGTTCCAATCAGTCTCAGGAAAAGACTTGACAAAACAAAAGACGCACACCTTGCATTTGGGACATATTGTGGACAACGCCAAAGTGTTGGACCAGGTATTGGTTTCCTTATTCAAAGGGAGCAACTCCTACACCGGGGAACCAACAGTGGAGATTTCATGCCACGGATCGACCTTCATACAACAACAAATCATACAATTACTTTTGAGACGCGGGTGCCGTATGGCGCAGGCGGGTGAATTCACCTTGCGTTCGTTTTTGAACGGCAAGATGGACTTGTCACAGGCAGAAGCCGTGGCAGATTTGATCGCGTCTGACAACGAGGCTTCCCACCAGATTGCAATGCAACAAATGCGTGGAGGGTTCTCAAACGAAATCGCTAAACTGCGCGAGGAACTGTTGAACTTCGCCTCGTTGATTGAACTTGAACTCGACTTCTCTGAAGAGGATGTTGAATTTGCCGACCGTACCCAATTCAGAGACCTGGTTTCGAGAATTGAATTTGTGCTCAAGCGCTTGATCGACTCCTTTGCGGTGGGTAACGTCATCAAAAACGGAATTCCCGTTGCGATTGTGGGCGAACCAAACGCCGGGAAATCGACCTTGTTAAACGCTCTTTTGAATGAAGATCGCGCCATCGTTTCTGACATCGCAGGAACGACGAGAGATACCATTGAGGACGAATTGGTGATTGAGGGCATCGGTTTCCGCTTCATCGACACTGCAGGAATCAGAGAAACGGCAGATGTGGTAGAAAGCATCGGAATCCAAAAGACCTTTGAGAAGATTGAACAAGCCCAGGTAGTGGTTTACATCTGTCCGTTTATGGACAACGCCACGACCTTGGACAACATCAAGATCGAGATTGAAAAAATCAAAAACCAGCATCCGCTAAAACCCCTAGTCATCTTAGGGAACAAGCGCGACCTATACACAGCAGAGCAAATCGCAGCCATCAGCACCGCCATCCCGGAAGTACTGCTGATCTCAGCAAAACACAAAATCGGTGTGGAAGACCTGAAGCAAGCCTTGATGCAATTTGTCAACACCGGCGCGTTGAGAAACAACGAAACCATCGTGACCAA
>JAGHSS010000143.1 GCA_018065745.1 Candidatus Neoflavobacterium equi
CTTCTAGTCAATTAATTCAAAAAAAAACGGAGTTTCATTTACACGAAACTCCATTTTTTTTACTATTTTTTGTAAAATGGCGTTTTAACAACTTTCGCTAAAACATCATTCTTTCTAATTCTAATGTAAATGTCGCTGTCCACACCTGCATAAGCCGTGTTTACATATCCCAAACCGATCCCTTTTCCAAGAGACGGAGACTGCGTTCCAGAGGTAACCACCCCAATAACTTCACCCTCTTTGTTGACAATTTCATAGTCGTGACGCGGAATTCCACGCTCGATCAATTCAAAACCAACCAATTTCTTAGTTACACCAGCTTCCTTTTGTTTCTTTAAATTCTCAGAATTGTTGAATTCTTTGTCAAATTTAGTGATCCAACCCAATCCAGCTTCCAGCGGAGAAGTCGTGTCGTTGATGTCGTTTCCATACAGACAGAATCCCATCTCCAAACGCAAAGTGTCACGTGCAGCCAAACCAATCGGTTTGATACCAAAAGAAGCACCAGCTTCAAAAACCTTGTTCCAGATAGTTTCAGCATCCTCATTCTTGAAGTAAATTTCAAATCCTCCAGAACCTGTGTAACCCGTTGCCGAGATAATTACATTTTCCACCCCTGCAAAAGTAGCCGTTTGGAAAGAGTAGTAGGGCATGTTCGCCAAGTCAATTGCCGTTAAAGACTGCATAGCTTCTGCAGCTTTAGGACCTTGAATTGCCAATAGGGAATATTGGTCAGAAGCATTGGTCATTTCAACACCCATATCATTGAATTGTGAAATCCAGTTCCAGTCTTTCTCAATATTTGATGCGTTGACAACCAACATATAGTCATTGTCTTTGATTTTGTAGACAATTAAATCATCCACAATACCACCGTCCAAATTAGGTAAACAGTTGTATTGCGCTTTACCATCCACAATTTTAGAAACGTCATTTGTCGTTACCTTTTGAATTAGGGCAAGTGCGTTTTCTCCTTTCAAGAAAAACTCACCCATGTGAGAAACGTCAAAAACCCCCACAGCGTTGCGCACTGTTTCGTGTTCCAAGTTTACTCCTTCATATTGAACAGGCATATTATATCCTGCAAAGGGAACCATTTTAGCTCCTAATTTTTCGTGAACATGCGTTAAAGCGGTATTTTTCATTGTGTTGTTTCATTTATTATGAATTGCTAAAATAATCCTATTTTTTGATTTGTGAAATTTTCACTTGGGATTTTTATAATCCTTTAATCGGTTCTTATAGATTGATTTGATTTTTGTTAAAAGCACAAAAAAAAAGCAGTTTTAGAAAAACTGCTTTTAGTTATTATTTTACACCCAAAGAAACTAATAAAGTCTCCAATGCTGGGTCTGACGGTCTTGGAGCGTCTGCATTGACAATATTTCCCTGTGGATCAATCAACAAGAAGCGCGGAATGCTGTCCACACCCCAGTCAGCCACAAATTGAGATTGCCAAGCGTTGTCTGCAAACAATTGCACGCCTTTCATTTCTTTTTTCTCAATCATGTTTTTCCATTTGTCTTTGCTTTTAAGCTCGTCAATAGAGATGCTGACAAATTCAATGTTTTTACCGTGCATTTTTTCTTCCAAAGCCTTCATGCTTGGAACCTCTTGCAAACACGGACCACACCAAGTTGCCCAAATGTCAATGTAGACAAATTTGCCCTTCATGCTTTCCAAAGTAGTTGTGCCTCCTTTTAAATTTTCAAAATTGAAGTTTGGTGCTTTTGTACCCGCTTTCAATTTTTCAAACGTTTCATATTTTTTGTTTAGATCCGCTTTCAATGCTGCGTCAGTAGTCATTGATGTCAATTGATCCAACAAAATTTTGTTGTTTGGGTTACCCGCTCTCAACTCATAAGATGAATTTTTGACGATGTTCTGAGTCAGGTACGTATTTTTCAATCCTTTGATCTTGCTGAAGTAAGCGTTGATTCCCTCAGCAGTTTCCAATTGTCCGTCCTTAGCTGAATAATTGTCTGCAGCGATTTTTTGGTAAAAGTTGCTGTATACAAAAAGGTCAGCGTCGTCAAAATCAGTTAGTGCAATATGGCTGTCAAAGCTGTTTGAAACTTTAAAAGCTTCATTTTTAGAGAAATATTGGTGCGCCGGTTCATAGTTCGTATACATATACTGTTGGTAGGCAAGCAGATGTTTTTTCTCCAAATCCAAAAACTTTTTGTTTGTGATTTTAGCGTTTTTCAACAAATTTTCCACATAGGAAACATCAGATGTGATTTGGGTGTTGAAATCTGCTTCACTCTTTGAGAACAGCTGTTGCATGTCTTTCATGCTGTTTGGATTTTTTTCCTTAGCAACCAAGTATTTGTTTTCCAAATTCCCCTCACCAGTGAAAACCGCTTCTTTGGTGAAATCAGCATTGCTCACTAGGTTTAGTTTGGAGTTTTTGTCCAAATAAAGTTTAATGGCATTTTTCCCAATCACCAATTGGTAGGTTCCCGCATAAGGGATATCAAAGGTTTCTTTAAATTTCGCTTCTGCGTTTGTGGATAGTTTCTTTTCAAAGTTAAGCCCGTGCAGGGTTAGCTCGCTTTTTTTGTGATTTTCTATCGTCCCAGAAAGGGTGATTGGAAAGTTGGCAAACCCCATTTGGAAGGTTAAAAGTGCTATTAAAATGGCAAGTGTTTTTCTCATAATGATTTTTATTTAATTAAAAAT
>JAGHSS010000242.1 GCA_018065745.1 Candidatus Neoflavobacterium equi
ATGCAATATCCCCCTATATTTGCTTTAAACAAACGAACACAAAATTATATTTATGGAATGTATCTCCGTCTTTGACATGCTAAAAATTGGCGTTGGTCCCTCAAGTTCTCACACTTTAGGTCCCTGGAGAGCAGCCCAACAATTTCTCAGTGAACTTAGAGAACTAAATATCCTAGATTCCACGCAAAGGATCAAAGTAGACCTGTTTGGTTCTCTATCGCTCACCGGGATTGGCCACGCAACAGACCTAGCCGTTATGTTAGGACTCAGCGGTGCAGACCCAGAATACATTCCTGTGGAAAGCATTGATGTCATCATCACAGCCATCAAAAACAAAAAAGAAATATTCCTTGCCAATGAGCAGATCAAACCTTTTGATCCCGCGGCAGATATTATATTCAACAAGAACTTTTTGCCTTTCCATGCCAATGGTTTGACTTTTACGGCAATTACTCCAACCACAACATTTGAAAGTACTTTTTACTCCATCGGTGGTGGGTTTGTCATCAAAGAAGATCAAGACCACAGCAAAGAAAACTTAGCTGCAAAAAGAGAATTCCCCTTCCCTATTGACAAAGCAGATGAACTTTTAAAATACTGCCTTTCTCAAAACAAAAAAGTTTCTGAGATTGTATGGGAGAATGAAAAGTCACTGAGACAAGAAGAAGAAATCAATTCAGAATTGGACCGCATTTGGCACACCATGTTGGAGTGTATCTACATTGGTTGTCACACAGAAGGAACGCTTCCAGGCGGACTCAACGTGCGCAGACGTGCTTATGACATGCACAAAAACCTGATTGGAGTTCTGCCTTATGACAATCCACAAAACTGGTTGGAGACCATCAGACTGACAGAAGTAAAATTCAGACAAATCCTGAAATGGGTTAGTTGTTTTGCATTGGCAGTAAATGAAGTTAACGCCTCCCTTGGTCGCGTTGTAACTGCGCCAACAAATGGAAGCGCCGGGGTTATTCCAGCCGTTTTAATGTATTATATGGTTATTGAAAACCACGAAGCAACAGAAGCACACATCAGACAATTCCTGTTGGTCGCTGGAGAAATTGGAAGTATCTTCAAAAAAGGAGCAACCATTTCTGCCGCCATGGGAGGATGTCAAGCAGAGATAGGCGTTTCATCAGCCATGGCAGCCGCTGCCCTATGTGAGTTGATGGGAGGTTCTCCAGAACAAGTCATGATTGCCGCAGAAATCGCCATGGAACACCACCTTGGTTTGACCTGTGACCCCATTGGTGGATTGGTTCAAATCCCGTGTATTGAACGCAATACCATGGGAGCCATCAAGGCCATTAACGCAGCAGAATTAGCCCTGGAAACAAACCCTGACAACGTCAAAGTCCCGTTGGACAAAGTGGTAGACACCATGTGGCAGACTGCAAAAGACATGAACAACAAATACAAAGAAACCTCAGAAGGAGGTTTGGCTGTAGCGGTAAATTTAGCCGATTGTTAACAAGCTATTTCCACACCAAACTATACTATTTAAATTGGAGTCCTGTACTGTAAAGTACAGGACTTTTTTCTTCAAACCCTTCCAATTATTTAGAATCTGTTTATTTTATGAGAAACCGCATAATTATCCCTTTAAAAAATGGTTTAAACTAAATTTTTTATAACTTTACTATTCAATCAAAACGCAAAAACAATGTCTGTTGCAAAAAAGGACTATAAAATAGTTACCACAAAATCGCTTTATGAAATGAAAGTCAATGGAGAAAAAATCTCCATGTTAACGGCTTATGATTATACCATGGCTAAAATTGTAGATTCCTCAGGAGTTGACGTTATTTTAGTTGGAGATTCTGCCAGTAATGTCATGGCAGGACATGAAACCACTTTACCCATAACATTGGATCAGATGATCTACCACGCCTCTTCAGTTGTTCGCGCTGTGGAACGTGCACTTGTCGTGGTTGACTTGCCTTTTGGTACCTATCAGTCTGATTCAAAAACAGCCTTGAGATCTGCCATCAAAGTGATGAAAGAAAGTGGCGCTCACGCTTTAAAATTAGAAGGTGGTAAAGAGATCAAAGAGGGAATTAAAAAGATTCTTGGCGCAGGTATCCCAGTGATGGGACACTTGGGACTTACCCCACAATCCATATATAAATTTGGAACTTACAACGTGAGAGCCAAGGAAGAAGAAGAAGCAAACCAATTGATTGAAGACGCTAAGATGTTAGAGAAAATTGGATGTTTTGCCATTGTTTTGGAAAAAATTCCTGCAACATTGGCAGAAAAAGTAGCTCAAACAGTAAAAATTCCAATCATCGGTATTGGAGCTGGAGGCGGTGTTGACGGACAAGTATTGGTTGTTCACGACATGATTGGAATGAACAATGAATTCAATCCGCGTTTCTTGAGACGCTATATGAATTTGTTTGAAGACATGTCAAACGCCATCGGTCAATATGTATCTGATGTAAAATCAAAAGACTTCCCTAATGCCAATGAGCAATATTAGGAATTGAAATAACAAAAAAAGCTGCGAAATATCGCAGCTTTTTTTTGAGTACTAATCTTATAAAAACTCAATATTTGATCTTGGCTAAGATTTAATAATTATATTACCATTCTGAATTTTCAATCACTTTTGAAGTATTTCCTTCCTTAATAGCTTTTTCAACTGCATCTAAAGTCTTATATGCTTTTTGATAACTTTTATAAAAAGCTTTAGTCATCACTGTCTTTTGACCTCCCTTAGGGTTTATTGGATACTCCGTTGCTATTTTCATACTGCTGAATGAAGAAGGAGCATTTGAGGCTTCAATTTTCTTTTCATAATCTGTCAAAGAAACAATTACTCTTGCTTTTCCTTCTTTTACATCAACTCTCAAAATATGCCACGCGTCTACATAGGTAGTAACTATTGAATATCCAATGTGTACATTGTCATATACTCCCTTCCCTACTACCAAACCTGCTTCCTTATCTTGAATCTGAATAACAGATTTTCCACTCACATAATTGTAAGTAAAAAAGCTTAACACGCGATTGAAAATTTCATCTTTGTTTAAATTTGGTACATCAACAACTCTAGAAAATGTTACGTTGTTATTGTCGTCTAATTCCCATTTATTTTCAATCTCTAACAACATTTCTTTAGCAGATTGCGCATAGGTAGTCACGGAACTTAAACATAAAAACGCGACACATAAAATTTTTTTCATAATCTTTTATTTTGTTACAAATATTACATAAGAAACACGCTAAACATTACGGGATACCGTAATTTGAAAAATAATTTTGATTATGCGATTTAAGACAAATCAGCAAAGCAGAATAAATGACAAAAAAATGTTATTTTAGCCAAAAATATAATCCCTAATAAAGGGAAAAGGCCGGACTATGAAGATCGTTTCAACAAAAGATAATTTACAGGTCATCTATGAAGATAACCACCTGATAGCGGTGAACAAACGCGTGGGTGATATTGTTCAAGGAGACCAAACAGGAGATAAACCACTTAGTGAGGTGGTGAAAGAATACATCAAACAAAAATATGACAAGCCTGGAGAAGTATACCTTGGGGTGGTTCACCGCTTGGACAGACCAACCACAGGATTGGTGGTATTTGCTAAAACTTCCAAAGCATTGACGCGCTTGAACGAGAGTTTTAAAAACAGAGAAACACAAAAAACATATTGGGCTGTAGTTAAAAATGTACCTCCAAAATTGCAGGATACGTTGACACACTACCTGGTGCGCAACCCTAAAAACAATACCTCAAAAGCACATGACAAAGAGGTTGTGGAAAGTAAACTTTCCAGTCTGACCTATCAAATCATTGGCAAAACCAACCACTACTGCATCTTGGAAGTGGATTTACACACGGGTAGACACCACCAAATTAGGGCACAACTCACCAAAGTGGGATGCCCAATCAAAGGGGATTTAAAATATGGAGCAGACCGCAGCAACCCAGATGGAGGTATTCACTTACACGCCAGAAAATTAACCGTGATGCACCCGGTGCAAAAAACACCGTTGACCATTGTGGCTCCTACTCCAGATGATCCCATTTGGAACACCATGAAATAACAAATCACCTATCTTTAACAATAACTAACTAAAAACAACTATTTATGAATTCAGATAAGCAAAGATTAGATGCGCGCTTAAAGCAAAATTTAAACCTAGACTTGGGAAGAGCTGTGGATCATTGTTTTGCAACTTTTAAAAAAACCTTCTTATTGAATGGTTTAATTCTCTTTGTTGTCATGCTGTTGATCTTTACACCCACCATGTTCTTCATGCTCCAAGAAATTGGACCGTTGGGAGATGATCAAGCTGCTATTGCACAATACATGACTGAAATGACTAGCAGTCCTCAATTCTTATTGGGTTCCGTTGTTGTAGGTGTCTTGCTTTCTCCTTTATTTGCAGGATTTGTGAAACTGAATAGAGATGTGGAAACCTTGGATGAAGTATCTATGAACAACGTTTTTCAGGTATATGCATCTCCAAAATTAATTCCAATTGTAATTTACACACTGATTAGTACCCTTATCCTTGGTGTTTTGAATTATTACTTGACTGTTGTTTTGGGACTACAATTCGCAGGTAGCTTGCTTAATTATGTATTTCAATTTTTCTTGTGTTTAACAATACCAATCATAATTTTCACCAATGTTAATGCGTTAGAAGCAATAGCTTACAGTTTCAAATTTGTAGCTAAAAAACCCCTATATGTATTGGGATGTTTGGCCATTTCTTATGCCATTTCCTTTTTGGGAATATTTGGATTCTGTATTGGAATTTTCTTTACGCTACCCATTGTTTACACCATGCAATACGTGCTGTTTGATCATTTGATTGGGTTTAAAGAAGACATTGAAAATCCAGCTTCAGATTTTGAAAACGCACTGAATA
>JAGHSS010000058.1 GCA_018065745.1 Candidatus Neoflavobacterium equi
AACTATTTTTATTCTGACGGAATCTATTACAACAGATACAACAACTATTATGAAGTAATGGAACCAGAAATTGGGATGGTGGTTTCTGCCTTGCCAAGTGACTATGAAAAAGTGGTGTACAACGGGGTTACTTATTATGAGTACAACGGAGTGTTATACCAAAAAATCACAACATCAAGAGGTAGAGGTTATGAAGTTGTAGGCTATATTGACTAATTTAAAACTACCCTATAAGAAGGAGGCTTTGTTAAGCCTCCTTTTTTTTTGTCTGTATCTAATGTAAAATTTTATTCCCTTGGTGCAGACCCGCGTTAGGGGTTGAAGCGGCATCCTTTTGGGAGGCTTTGCCGACGAAAAGATAAAGCGGAAAACCCGACCTTTATGAGCGCTAGCGAAAGAAAGGGAACGCCCAACTGAAACTTCAAATCCCTCTTTTTTTTTGTGCTAAATTGACAAAACAACTGCGGCCGCGAGCTGATATTTTGTATAGTTCTCAACTTCAAGGGGCTTTGTTTGGGAATATGCTTGATAAATTTATCAAATTAATTTGATTAAACTAGATAATTATCATAATTTCGTCTTGACTAGTTAGCACAGTAATCCAAACAAAAAAAGCGGCAAATAGACTTCATAATTTTTTAATTATCGTTATTTTTGTTGCTATATACACAACTTATTTTATTTAAATGAAAACAAATGCATTTGCGTTAAGACATATTGGACCAAGGCCAAGTGACTTGCAATATATGTTTGACACTATCGGTGTTAAGGATATCAATCAATTATTATTTGAAACTTTTCCTGACAAAATCAGACTAGAAAAAGATTTAGAATTGGATCCTGCAATGACAGAATATGACTATATGGCTCATATTGTGGCGTTGGGAGCTAAAAATAAAGTATTCAAATCCATGATCGGTTTGGGATATAATGAGGCGATCGTTCCGGCGGTTATCCAAAGAAATATTTTTGAAAACCCAGGATGGTATACGGCTTATACACCATATCAAGCTGAGATCGCTCAAGGGCGTTTGGAGGCGTTGTTGAATTTCCAAACAACTGTTATTGAATTGACAGGTATGGAAATTGCAAATGCATCCCTTTTGGATGAAAGTACTGCTGCTGCAGAAGCGATGGCCTTACTTTTTGACGTGAGAACACGCGACCAAAAGAAAAATAATGCAAACAAATTCTTTGTTTCTGAAGAAATTTTACCTCAAACTCTTTCTGTATTGTTAACGCGCTCCACACCAATTGGGGTGGAAGTTGTGGTTGGTAATCATGAAACTTTTGGTTTTGGTGAGGACTTCTTTGGTGCAATTTTACAATATCCAGGTAAATACGGTGTGGTTGCTGACTATGGTGACTTCATCAATACCGCTCAAGCAAAAGACATCAAAGTGGCTGTGGCTGCTGATATCCTTTCTTTGGTGAAATTAAAATCTCCTGGTGAAATGGGTGCTGATGTGGTGGTTGGAACAACACAACGCTTTGGTATTCCATTGGGATTTGGTGGACCTCACGCTGGTTTCTTTGCTACAAAAGAAGAGTACAAGCGTTCCATGCCAGGAAGAATCATCGGGGTGTCTCAGGATGCAAACGGAAACCGTGCGTTGCGCATGGCGTTGCAGACAAGAGAACAACACATCAAACGTGAAAAAGCAACGTCTAACATCTGTACTGCACAGGTTTTATTGGCTGTAATGGCTGGTATGTATGCAGTTTACCACGGTCCTAAAGGATTGCAATTTATCGCTTCTCAAGTGCATGCAAAAGCAGTTACCATTGCAAATGCATTGGAAGTTTTAGGATTTACTCAGGTAAATGACGCTTTCTTTGACACAATTTTAATCAAAGCAGACGCTGCTAAAGTGAAAGCAATCGCTGAAGCTAAAGCATTCAACTTCTTCTATGTGGACGCTGAAACGGTTTCTATCTCTGTGAATGAAACTATCAATTTGAACGACGTTAACACAGTGATCAGCATCTTTGCTGAAGTTGCTGGAAAAGAATTCAAAGCGGTTACAGAACTAGAAGCTGAAGTTATGATTCCATTGAAATTGGAGCGTACATCTAAATTCTTACAACACGAGGTGTTCAACAAACACCAATCTGAATCTCAATTGATGCGTTATATCAAGAGATTGGAACGCAAGGATTTGGCATTAAACCACTCTATGATTTCTTTGGGTTCTTGTACCATGAAATTAAATGCTGCAGCAGAAATGTTGCCGTTGAGCTTGCCAAACTGGGCAAATATGCACCCTTATGCACCTGCTGATCAAACGGAAGGTTATTTGACGATGTTACACAAATTGGAACAACAATTAAACGTTGTTACTGGATTTGCTGGAACTACATTACAACCAAACTCTGGTGCTCAAGGTGAGTATGCAGGTTTGATGGTGATTCGCGCCTACCACCAATCAAGAGGAGAAGGACACAGAAATATTGCATTGATTCCATCTTCTGCACACGGGACAAACCCTGCCTCTGCAGCTATGGCTGGAATGAAGGTGATTGTTACTAAAACAACGCCAGAAGGTAATATTGACGTGGCTGACTTGAAAGAGAAAGCAGAATTACACAAAGATAATTTGTCTTGTATCATGGTGACTTACCCGTCAACTCACGGGGTTTATGAGTCGTCAATCATTGAAATTACAGACATCATCCACCAAAACGGCGGACAAGTATACATGGACGGTGCCAATATGAATGCACAGGTTGGATTGACAAATCCAGCACGCATCGGGGCAGACGTTTGTCACTTAAACTTACACAAAACTTTTGCAATCCCTCACGGTGGTGGTGGACCTGGAGTTGGACCAATCTGTGTGGCTTCACACTTAGTGCCTTTCTTGCCGTCAAACCCGATTGTTAAAGTTGGTGGTGAACAAGCCATCACATCCATCTCTGCAGCACCTTATGGATCTGCTTTGGTATGTTTGATTTCTTATGGTTACATCACGATGTTGGGTGCTGAAGGTTTGAGAAAATCTACAGAACACGCCATCTTGAACGCCAACTATATGAAAACGCGTTTGCAAACTGAATTCTCAATTTTGTACACTGGAGAATGTGGTAGAGCAGCCCATGAAATGATCGTGGATTGCCGCATGTTCAAAGAGCGCGGAATTGAAGTGACAGACATCGCAAAACGTTTGATGGATTACGGATTCCACGCACCAACTGTTTCCTTCCCTGTGGCTGGAACGTTGATGATTGAGCCAACAGAGTCTGAGGACTTGGCTGAATTGGACCGCTTCTGTGACGCTTTATTGTCTATCAAAAAAGAAATTGATCAGGCTGAAGCTGGACAAGAAGACAACCCATTGAAAAATGCACCGCACACCTTGGCTATGCTTACCGCAGAAACTTGGGAGCACGCTTATTCAAGACAACAAGCAGCATACCCATTGGAGGGAATTGCAGACAATAAATTCTGGCCAACAGTTAGAAGAATTGACGACGCTTATGGAGACAGAAACTTAATCTGTTCTTGTGCTCCAATTGAAGCCTATATGGAAAGTTAATTAACACCCAATTTATACAAAAGCACTCTTTGCAGAGTGCTTTTTTTTTGTACTTCATTTTCTGTTCTCATCCACCCACCCTAACTTTGCATAAAAAAGTTTTCCTACTAAATATTTTATAAAGCTAATTCTAGGTTTTTCTTCTTTTTGTTGGGTTAAAATTCTTAAT
>JAGHSS010000107.1 GCA_018065745.1 Candidatus Neoflavobacterium equi
GTTTTGCAATGTCAACGGTAATTGCGTTTGATTTTTAAAATGGATCATTTTATTGATCAGCTGACGCTTATTCATTTGCGTTGCCTTGAGAATATTCTTCAGGATGTGTTCTTTCGCAATGCGCTCCAAAACAATAGAACACCCCAATGGAAGGTTTGGAAAGTCTCCATTAATTTCATGCGCCACAGTGGTATTTGTCTTCCCGATCAAAGCTCTGAATTTACTCTCAAAATCATATTCTGAACGAGCGTGTCCCACAAAATCCAAAACCGTCAAAACATCCTTCCCCTCATGTAAACGTAATCCCCTTCCCAACTGCTGCAAAAATACCGTCAAACTCTCTGTAGGTCTCAAAAACAAAACCGTGTCAATCATGGGGATATCCACCCCTTCATTGAACATGTCCACCACGAATAAGTAATTGATCTTTCCTTGCTTGAATTCGTTTAACAATCCCTCCCGATCCTTGGCATTGTCTGATGTCAAACTACTGCTATGAAATCCGGCCTTGTTAAATTTTTCAGCCATATAAAACGCGTGCTCCTTACTGGCACAGAAGCCGATGCAGGAAACCGCCATTGGATCCTTGGTATATTTTTCCAAATTGAAAATCACATCTCTCACTCGGACATCATTTGCTGTCAAAACCTGAGTCAACTCCTTGCTGTCATAACGCCCATTGTTCCAACTGATGTTTTCATAATTGATTGCATCCGTTATCCCAAAATATTGAAACGGACACAACAATTTGTTGTTTAAAGCGTCAGGCAATCTAATTTCTGCTGCAATCCGATGGTTAAAATCAGGCAAAATATCCTTGCCATCCATACGCTCAGGAGTTGCAGTAAGCCCCAATAACACTTGAGGTTTAAAATAGTGTATTATATTTTGGTAAGTAGTTGCCTGTGCATGGTGTACCTCGTCAATAACCACATAATCATAGTAATCAGGAGTACAAAATTCTGATAACGACAGCCTGTTAAAGGTCTGTACCGTTGCAAAAACAGCGCTTTTTTGAGTCGGTTCATAACCATCCCCCATAAGTTCACCAAAATTATTATCCCTCAGAACATTGCGAAAAGAGTGCAAAGCCTGTCTCAGAATTTCTATTCTGTGCGCTATAAACAAAAACTTAACTTCGCCTTTTTGCTTTTTGAACGCTTTAAAATCAAAAGCAGCAAGCATTGTTTTTCCAGTTCCCGTTGCCGCTACCACTAAATTCCGATCAGAATGATGCACTTTGCGCTCCACCTGTAATTTCTCTAAAATTTCCTTTTGATAGTGATAGGGTTCCAAGTCAAAGAAATTCGCATGTTCCCTGGTCTCTTTCCCCATCCGGTGTGCAACTAAAGCATTGTGTAGATCACCAAGGCCATCAGCGGTATACGGTTCAAATTCTGGGCTGGACCAATAGGATTCAAACGTCTTTCTAAATTTGTCTATAATATGAGGGATTTCAGCCGTAGTAACTTTCACATTCCATTCCTAACCATCAGTCAACGCAGAACGTGAAAAATTAGAAGATCCAATATACCCCGTGTGAAATCCCGTGTTTCTGTAAAATAAATACGCCTTGGCATGCAAGCGCTCATTGCTGTTGTTGTAAGATATTTTTACTTCCGTGTTGGGCAGTTTACTCAGTTCGTCAATCGCCTTCGCATCAGTAGCCCCCATATAAGTAGTGGTAATGACACGCAATTTGCCTCCTCTTTTGGTAAATTCTTCCAGAGCATCTTTCAGAATCACAATCGCCTTCCACTTGATAAAAGACACCAAAAGATCCACCCGGTCTGCAGATCTGATTTCCTTTTTTAGCTCGCTTTCCAGAGAAATCCCCACATTCCCCCCAGTGAATAATTCACTCTGCGTGAGTCGTGTAACGGGCATGATTTCTTTCAGCCTAATATTCAGGTCTGTATATTCACTATTAAGCTTGTCAAAAACCCCTTCCAAAAGGTATCCATGTGCTTCCATCAAATCAGATTTAAAGTCGTAAGCAGTGATTTCTTTGGATAACAACATTAATATTTTATTGGAAATATCAATTTGTTTCTCAACTTGAGACAAACCCTCCTTTTCACTTTTGATCATTTTCAAAGCCTGCAAAACCACCTTACTCAGGTGATTTCCCAAAAATCGACTAGCCTCAGCAGCATCCAATTTTTTATCTGCAGCCACAAAGTAGCGGCTTTTGTCCAAGCCCTCCAATTTCTCCCTCAAAGAAGACGTAATCAACGCTTCATAAATCCCGATTTCCATAATTTACAGCTGTTTTAAAACCAATTGATCCGCAGCACACAACTCCATTGCCGCTGCCTCCGCTGGGGTACACCATTTGTATTGCGCATGCTCTTTCAGATTCAAATCCCCAGCAATAATATGACTCAAAAATGGATGTAAACAGGTAGAAAAGTCAGCATATTGATGCACAACAGCATCCAATTTTTGGTACACAGCAATATGTACTTCCAATTCCTCCCAAACCTCACGCTTGATGCATTCCTCCAAAGTCTCGCCGGCTTCCAACTTTCCGCCTGGAAACTCCCAAGTCAATGGCAACCGCATCTTTTCTGAACGCTGACACACCAAAATCAAACCCTCCTGCTGCACCACAGCACAAGCCACATCAATCATATAAATATCTTTTGATCAAATATACCCTTTGACAGCGAAATTCCAGGACGGAAATCCGTAATGATGATGAAATAATTGGATTTTTTTACTAATATTATTTGGTTTGGCGTTCCCCTTCCCTTCCTTGCGTCAGGGAAGCGTCGCGTGTTCCGCTATATCTTTTGGTCGGCAGAGCCTCCCAAAAGGATGCCGCTTCACCCGCTAACGCGGGCGTCTAACCATAAAATTTTTTTAAAAGTAAAAATTACAATTAAGGTGATACATTTTGAGTAACCTCACCCTACTAATCTCAAAAATATAAATTGTAAATAAACCTTATAAAGTTATTTTATCTCAGTAATAAAGACTATGTTTGCTAAATAATTACAAATAAGACGATTACTTCCCCATTTAAGCTTACAACTTCAAAAAAAGACAGTACTCCTTTAAAAAAATCAAGTTCATTGCACGGTGCAATGCTTTATAAGAGACATTTTTCCAATCACTTAAGTAAAATCACAACCATCATAGGTATTGTTATTTTTTTTGGCACTTAAAGTTTTTTCCAAGATGTACCACTGAATATTATCTATGACATTTACAGATTTAAAATTACATCCTTCGCTATTAAAAGCAATTGAAGAACAAAATTATACCAACCCAACGCCAATTCAAGCGCAGTCTATCCCGCAAATCCTAGAAGGTCATGACCTTATTGGTTGCGCTCAGACCGGAACAGGAAAAACAGCATCTTACGTTTTACCTATCTTGAATATGCTGCTTGATGCAAAAGACAACGCAAAAGTTGTTACCGCATTGGTTGTAGTACCCACTAGAGAATTGGTACAGCAAGTATGTGAAAACATCACAAAATATGCTGCACATACCAACATCAAACACGTTCCAATTTATGGAGGTGCTTCACCGGTGAATCAAATCAAAAATTTAAAGATCAGACCCAACATTATTGTTGCTACTCCAGGAAGATTAATTGATTTTTTAAACAACAAACACATTGACCTTAAGAATCTAAAACATTTTGTTTTGGATGAAGCAGATCAAATGTTGGATATGGGGTTTGTTAAGGACATCAAGAAAATTATTTCTTTCCTGCCGCAAACCAAACAAACGTTGCTTTTGTCAGCAACAATGCCAAAAGAGATACACGCTTTTGCTAAAACCATCCAAAAAAACCCAAGAGAAGTAACCATTGAACGCGTTTCATCAACCGTTAAAACAGTTACCCAATCCATTGTGTTTACTGATCAGAAAAACAAAGCTAAAGTTTTGGAGCAACTGATCAAAACCGATGAAAAATCAAAATGCATCGTCTTTGTTAGAACCAAACACGGAGCAGACAAATTGGTTATTCAATTGTTGAAACAAGGGGTGGAATCTATTGCAATCCATGGAAATAAATCTCAGAACTACAGAAACAACGCGTTGAGTAGTTTTAAAAACAACACCATGAAAGTGCTTATTGCTACAGATATTGCAGCAAGAGGTATTGATATTGAGCAATTGCCTTTGGTAGTGAACTATGATTTGCCTAATATTCCAGAGACCTACGTTCACAGAATTGGTAGAACAGGTAGAGCTGGGCATTCTGGAAAAGCCATAACCTTATGTGCTCCAGAGGAAAACAAAGAATTACAAAGTATTCAAAAGCTGATTGGAAATAAAATCCCATTAGAACCAGCTTTTCAATAATAAAACATATATTTACTGAATAGTTCAGAATTATTTATTTTCTATGCTATTTTACAAACAAAAGAAC
>JAGHSS010000021.1 GCA_018065745.1 Candidatus Neoflavobacterium equi
CCATAAGGGAATGGTTTATTTCGCATGGTTATTGATTTTTATAGGTGTGGGAGGATTAATATGGTATACCTTGTTTACCAGAACGTATCAAACAACTAATGATGCACAAGTTGATCAATACATTACACCAGTTTCTAGTAGAGTGCCAGGTTTTGTTCAAGAAGTGCGCTATACAGAAGATCAAAGAGTAAAAAAAGGGGATACTTTAATAGTAATTGACACAGAAGAATATACAAATTACTTAGATGTTGCCAATGCAGATTTAGAAACACAAAAGTTTAGTGCCGTTGTTTCTGAAATGGCAGCAGAAACGCAATCAAATCAAATTGCAGTAATCAATGAAAAATTAGAAAATGCAAAGGTTGAAGTTTGGAAAACAGAACGTGAATACAAGCGTTTTGAAAATCTTTTAAAAGAGAAATCTGCTACAGAACAGCAGTTTGAACAAGTGAAAGCTGCTTATGAAATGGCGCTTACCAATCAAAAAGCCATTGAAAAACAGGTAAGTGTAACAGTTGCGAGCACAAAAGAAGCTCAAAGTAGAGTTACTCCTTCCAAATCAATTATTCAATCTCAAAAAGCGAGAAAAAATAATGCCAATTTATTTTTAAAATATACCGTTGTTGTTGCGCCATATGACGGAGTTGTTGGAGCAAGATACATTCAACCGGGACAATATATTAAAGAAGGTCAAACTTTGGTAAACGTGGTGAGTGAGGAAAAATGGATTACAGCAAACTTTAGAGAAACTCAAGTAGGTTTGTTGGAAGTTGGAGCAGAAGTTTACTTTACTGTAGACGCTTATCCAAATCAGAAATTCAACGCTAAAATTATTTCATTCTCTCCAGCCAGTGGTTCTAAGTTTTCTTTGTTGCCTCAAAATAATGCAACAGGAAATTTCATCAAGATTGAACAGAGAATACCAACTAAAATTGTTTTAGAACCCAAACAAGATGTTTCTAAACTATTAGCAGGTATGAATGTTTTAGTCCATGCTAAAACCGCACAGTAATGTCAGAAAAACCATCAGTTTATAATACATGGGTGCCAGACTGGTGTAAAGCTCCTTTGCTAGCAATAGCAATGTTTCCTCACTTGATGTTGATGTTTATGTTCAGTAGTAACAGTTCATTTACTGCATCAATTTTGGATATTGATTCTGATGACTTGCAATTTATGGTTTCCATAATGTATGCGGGAATCATCATCATCCTTTTGGTAAGTAATCGGTTTTTTGCATTCATACCCCTGCGCACGTATTTGTTGATTATGGCGGGAATTTCAAGTTTGATCTTGTTTGCCCTTTCCATCACGACAAATTATGGTTTGGTAATTCCTTTGAGAATTTTTGAAGGACTTTTTGCCATGCTGGAAGGTGCCATATTCATGCCGCTGTTAATTTCAGAGGTCAAGAGTAAAAATTCCAGATTGTTCGCTTATTTCGTGATGTATACCATCATGTTGATTGGTGGAACATTGACGTCTTCATTTTTGAAGACAGCCATTATGGATTATTCTTATCAGGAAATATTTTACCTGATGATGGGATTGCATATATCCATTATGGCTTTGACCTTATTTTTGTTTAATGGAAACCGTTTCTTTCCAAAAATGCCCTTGTATCAATTGGATTGGCCAAGTTGCTTATTCCTTTTTGTATGCTTGCTTGGAGGTGCTTTTGTACTTGTCCTTGGAAGAAGGTATTATTGGTTTGATTCACCATATATAGTGTATGCTTTCTTTTCTTCTGTTCTTGGTGGAGGATTATTCTTGTACCGACAGATGACCATTAGAAGAAAGATTTTTCACTTTGAAATTTTTAAATTCAGACAGGTTCGTTTTGGAGTGTTGTTGTTCGTTTTGTTTTACATAGTTAAAACAGGGGTTTCAAACATTTACACGGTGATGACTGTTGTTTGGCAATGGCCTTGGGAATTTGTCATCGACATGCAGTATTTTTATGTGGTAGGAGCAGTGTTGGGAGTTGTAGGATCAGGAATCTTATTGATTAGAGAATTTTCAAATAAAATGATTTTTGCCATTGGTTTCTTAGTGATAGGGATCTCTTGTTTTTGGATATCAAGAGTGTTGACAACAGATGTAACTGTAGTTAGTATTGGATTGCCTTTGTGTTTGCAAGGGTTTGGTCACGGCTGGATATTTACACCAATTGTCATGTACATCATTAATGGTTTGCCAACACATTTGGTTAGTAATGCTGCTTTAGCAGCCACAGCAACAAGATTTTGGACAACTAATATTGGGTATTCCATTGCAACAAATGTCAATTTTATGCTGTTGCAAAAAAATTATAATGTTTTGCAGTCTCATATAGACGCAGCAATTCCAAAGGTGTTTTTTGAAGTAAGTTCGTTGATGCGCACTTACATGACCAAATATGATTTTGACATCGCACATCGTCTGACCATTAACAAACTCAACAGAGATGTTTACAATCAGTCGTTGCTGATGTCCAACATGCAATTGTTTCAAATATACATGTGTGTAGCGTTTTTAGGGTGCTTCTTTGTTCTTTTAAACGTCTCAAATAAAAATTACATCAAGAAGTTCAAATTCAAATTTGGATTTTATAGATAATATCTCGTTTAGATTCTTTTTTTTTAGAAACACGAATTCAAATTCTACTGTATTGAATTCGTGTTTTTTTATTGAAAGTAAGTTGAGATTTAACATGTGCATCAAGTCTGGTATACATTATATAGATGAATGATCTAACATCCACTATGTGATCTAAAGAGTAGGCATAAAAAAACTGAAAACTCTCGTTTTCAGTTTTTTTTTATTTTTTCTTAAAAGGAATCAGATAGGAAATGGTATAGTTAAAACCAACGCCAAATTTACCGCTGTTTACTTTGTTATATCCCGGTATCCAAATGTTTTCAAAGTTCTCAGGTTCTTTGTTTGAAGCCAAATATGAAAGTCTAGCAGAAACGCCTAAATACAGATTGTTTACTACTTCTACCTTAAAACCAGCTACAAATTCCAACCAAACTGCAGATAGATCTTCAGTTTTATCTCCAGAAAATTGAGTAGGAGGGAAGAAAGGATTGTTGATATTACTGATAGGGTATGAATTTAATTCATTTGAGAAATTGCTGTACGCTACTCTTCCTCCAACATAAATCATATTGTCCATATCCAACCAGTTGTCAAATACATTGTAATCTATTCCCGCTTTTACATAATACCCGTTCTGAGTATTTTGAAATTGTTCTTCATCCAAAAATTTCTTTTCGTTCCCAACTTCAGCTGCGATATAAAGATTTTTAGACATTCTGTAGTCAGCGACAATCTCAAATCCAGAATAATCCTTGTCGTATACATTTCTGGCCAATCGATTCAAATCAGTACCAACTCTCAGTCCGTAATTTTTTTTGAATGCCGTCTGAACCGTGTCTTTTTTAATGTCTTGTGCAACGCTACTAAGACAAATAAAGAGGGCAAGTGCGCTATATAAATATTTTAACATGTGTTTCTGTTTCGTTATCAATGGTTTGTTTGATTACTTCTATGTTTTGGATCCATGTGTTGCCATCATTTACATCCAGGCTTGGACTGTTGTCCAAAAGATTAAATACGGCTTTGAAACCACAAGCTTTGGATATGAATACATGATCAGTGGTATAACTGAAATTTACGGTATCAATATTGTCATTTGACGCATCTTCATCAGCTCCGTTTAATATAAATTGATACGTTGTTGATTCCGCATTAATTTGCAAGGGCAATATAATTTTAGACGCGTTAAATCCAATCGCTGTATCATAACCTTCTGGCAATAATGCCAATTGATTAGGTACAACTAAATTGTTGTTCGCATCATAAAATTCAATGACAATATTTGGGGTTGTTGGCGTGTCTTGGGTGCAAATGTCGTCTTTCTCACAGGAGCATAATGCCACAGCAGCAAGCAATCCAAAAAATCCTTTTTTATATGAAATCATAAAAGTGTTTTTGCTTTAATTGGTTCAAAAATACTAAAGATATTTGTATAAAAATAAAAAAGCAATGC
>JAGHSS010000184.1 GCA_018065745.1 Candidatus Neoflavobacterium equi
GTTAATTACCTGTTATAATTGAAGTTAAAAACGCCTCAGAGACTTCGTTTGTCTTTGAAAGGCGTTTATTTTGCTTTATAAAAAGAAAGAATCATGTCTGAGAGAATTAGAGAAAAACTTCAAATATTGGCAGATGCTGCTAAATATGATGTGTCCTGCTCTTCAAGTGGTAGTAACAGAAAAAATACCAACAAGGGGCTGGGTGACGCTGGTGCCGGTATTTGTCATACTTACACAGAGGATGGGCGCTGTGTTTCCTTACTCAAAATTTTGCTGACTAATGTCTGCATCTATGATTGTGCATTTTGTGTGTCTAGGAGAAGTAATGATGTCAAGCGTGCAGCTTTCACCGTTCAAGAAGTGGTTGATTTGACCATAAACTTTTACAGACGCAACTACATAGAAGGACTTTTTTTAAGTTCTGGAATTTTCAAAAACGCGGACTACACCATGGAGCGATTGGTGCGCATTGCTAAAAAACTGCGTTTGGAGGAAAATTTTAATGGATACATTCATTTAAAAACCATTCCAGGAGCAAGTGAAGAATTGATTCGCGAAGCAGGTTTGTATGCAGACCGCATGAGTATTAATTTGGAAATGCCTACTGAAAGTGGACTTAAATTGTTGGCTCCTGAAAAATCTCATGCGGAGGTAAAAAAGGATTTGGGATTTATAAAGACCACCTTGGATCAGTTCAACAGCGAGCGCAAAATTATTAAAAGTACTCCCAAATTCGTTCCTGCCGGCCAGAGTACACAAATGGTGGTTGGAGCAACGCAAGAAACGGATATGGATGTGATGTATCAAGCAGATGCTTTTTACAAAAACTTCAAACTTAGAAGGGTGTATTACTCAGGGTATATTCCCATCAGCAATGATTCAAGAATGCCTGGTTTACATGCAAAACCACCCTTATTAAGAGAGAACCGTCTGTATCAAACAGATTGGCTGATGCGTTTTTACGGTTTTCAAGTCCATGAATTGCTCAATGACAAAACGCCAAATTTAGATACTCAGGTAGATCCTAAGTTGAGTTGGGCTTTGCGCAATCCTCAATTTTTTCCGGTAGACATCAATACGGCAGATTACAATGATATTTTGCGTGTGCCTGGAATTGGAGTTAAATCTGCTCAGAAAATTGTTCAAGCACGCAAATTTGGAAAGATTCACACCTACCAATTGAAAAAATTAGGAGTGGCTTATTCCAGATCCAAATACTTTATGCGTTTGGCTGATTCTCCTTTCTCACTTAATGAAGCAGAGCCTGCCAAAGTAAGACAGCTGATCCTTTCCACAAGTACCAGTAAATATTTAAAAGAAGACCCCAACCAATTGAGTTTATTTGTCTAGGTATGAAGATATATGTGTGTGACGGTAGTTTTGACGGGATTCTCACAGCGGTATTTGAAGCTTTTGAATTAAAAGAATTCCAAGTTCAATTGGTTTATGAATTCTTTTATCAACCCAATTTACTGGATCAGGTAACTCACATCATCTCAGATACTGAAAAGGCGCAACGCGTTTGGAAAGGTTTGAGAAAAAAATTACCTGCAGATTGGCAAAACAAATTTTATTACTCTTTTCTTTCGGAACAGACAGCTATTGGAAATCACCTGTTCCAATTTGCCATTTACGTCTTTCAGAATTCAGCACCCGTATACCAAAATTACGGCAATGATCACGTCATCGCTTTGGCTCAAATGGCCAAATCTGTTTCCAGAGAACGACACAGAATGAAGGCATTCATCAGATTTGAAAAGACCTTGGACGGGATGTTTTACCAAAAAATAGCGCCAGACTTCAATGTACTACCTTTAATAGGAACGCATTTCAAGAACAGATATGCAGACCAACATTGGTTGATTTATGATGAGGTGCGCAATTACGGTATCTTTTACAATTTACATACTGTGGAAGAGGTAATCTTTGATTTTAACCCACAGCCAGATGAATCAGCGACCACATCTGAAGCCTTGGTCCCTGTAATTCACGATGCTCAAGAGGGATTGTATGCCCAATTGTGGAAGGATTATTTTAAAAGTACCAATATACCTGCTCGTAAAAATATGAAACTGCACTTACAACATGTGCCCAGAAGGTATTGGAGGTATTTGACTGAAAAACCGGAACACGGGGCTGAGTAGGACTTTTGGTTTAAATTTTATACAATCCATTTGTAACTATTTCCAAATCTGGATGCTATAAAGTATACGTTATAAAATTATTCATATGATATAACAATGAATCAAGATGAATTAAAATGAATCAAGATGAATCAAGATGAATCAAGATGAATAAAAATGAATAAAAATGAATCAAGATGAATCGAGATGAATCAAGATGAATCAAGATGAATCAAAATGAATTAAAATGGATCAAAATG
>JAGHSS010000202.1 GCA_018065745.1 Candidatus Neoflavobacterium equi
ATTAGTGCAATCTCTTTTTTTTAAATAATTTTCAAGTGATATGTTAATTATGGGTATTTATTTTTTTTATTATTTATTTTATTGTTTTATATATTCAATAATCTGAGCGATTATGTTTAATATTGTGTAATTAAATCCCTAACTCTTCATGAAAAAAATTACCCTATTCTTATTGGCCTTAGCCGGTCAGTTTTCCTTTGCTCAAAATCAACAAATGGAACAACCCGCCCTTGGTTGTGGTTTTGATCAATTGCCCTCTCAAAACAAATTTGTAAACCCGCATTTTGAAAGCAAATTTCAAGAGCGCATTGCAGCAACGAACAAGAATGTTAAAAAGACTGCTAGAGAACGCATCATTCCATTGGTCTTTCACGTCTTTCACCAAGGAGAAACTATTGGTGAAGGAACTAATATTTCCAACAAACAGATTTATGAATCCATAAAGTTATTGAATGACCGTTTTGGAAATGCAGATCAAGATCCCAATTCTACTGCTACAAATATAAAATTTGTATTGGCTACAAAAAATGCTGCAGGTGTTTGTCAAGAGGGGATCGTGCGTGTCAATATGGCATCAAATGCAAACTATTTGGCAAATGGTACACAGATGTATACTTCACAACCGGGTGTTAGCTATGAAACTTTAGCAAATGCCTCCCGTTGGGACCACAGTCAGTTTTACAACGTTTATGTGGTAAATAAAATCCAAGGCGCAACTGGTTATGCCATGATGCCCACAGGTGTTGGGCATTATTATGACCGCATCGTGATCAGATATCTAGAATTGAATTCTGGAATTTATTGTCATGAAATGGGTCATGCCATGAATCTATATCACAGTTTTGAAGGATCTACTGGAACCAACTGTCCTCCAGAGACAAATGGTTGTGGTAGTGGTTTGGGAGATTGTGTTTCTGATACACCTCCGCACATCAAAAGTCACGTCGTTGACAATGCATTAAATGCTTTAAACACGTGCACGCAGGACAACAACTCCTCATTTAAAGTAAATGCAATGACCTACACTATTTCTGATTATATGAAGTGTTTCACTCCGCAACAATCTTTGCGAATGGAAACTGCTTTTGATGAGTTGCGCACAAACTACCACAGGGAAGTCAATCCTTATTTTAATGAGACCAATGCTCCAACAGCAAATTTCCTAATAGATGGGGCTGTGCCGGGATTAAAATATTTATGTGCCAATAACAGCGTCACGTTGACCAATATCTCTACTTGTTTTTTAAATACTTTTCAAGCAAATAGTGCCATAGAGGGTATGAAACGCAATGGGAGATTATAAAAGATGGCGTGGTGGAACAATTAATCACCCAAACCAATCCTGTAGTTACCTTTGCTTCAGCAGGTGAGTACACCATCAAGTTGACAGTGACTAATCCGGCGGGAACGCATACCAAAACAATGGTCAATGTGTTAAAAATTGTACCTCCTTCTGCTGTTAATTATTGTACAAATGTGAGAAGCACCTTTACTGGAGGTTATGGAACGTCCATTACAGAAGTTAATTTGGGAACGCTGACCAATAGAACTTTGGACGGATTTAATGGATATGAAAATTTCAGTTGCTCTAAAATTGCCTTACTTCCTACGGACGAGACTGCAGTAATGAACCTTAAAATAACAACTTCAAGATATGCAACAGTTAATTATAATTTGAAGGCGTTCATTGATTACAACAACAATGGTTTGTTTGAAGCAGAAGAGTTATTGGGTACAGGTACTGTTGTCCCAAATACCTCACTAGCACCGGTGACAATCAATTTTAATATTCCAGCTTCAGTAGTTACAAACCAATTGTACAGAATGCGTATCATGGGAGATTTACGTGCTATAAATTATATGAACTGTGATATGTATGGTGAGTTATTCATGAATACTGCAGACGTTGAAGATTATAGCGTGGTTTTTTATGAGAATTTGAGTACAGCACCTCAAAACAGCACCTCTTTTAGTTTGTATCCCAATCCAACCTCTGGAAATGTACAAATTCAAGGAGGTCAAGATTTCATAGAAGCCGTTCAAGTTTATGATGTAAACGGCAGATTGTTGCGAGATGTTAAGCAAATCAACACCTCTTTATACATGTTAGATTTAACGGCATTACACACGGGAATTTACTTTGTTAAAGTAAATGGTATAAATTACAAAATACTTAAAAAATAATACTTAAAAAATAGATTTGAAAGCCGGCTTAACTAAGCC
>JAGHSS010000030.1 GCA_018065745.1 Candidatus Neoflavobacterium equi
AACTGCTTGTTATATAATTAGTTATATATTAAATAAAGAAATCAAAACAAAAATATATGAAGAATTTAATTTTAATCAGACACGCCAAATCAAATTGGGAAGCTACAGCCTCAGATTTGGATCGGCCTTTATCTAGAAAGGGAATTACAGATGCGTTTTCAGTCTCAGATGCGATTAACAAATACCTGCCCAAAAAATTCATCGTTTGGAGCAGTATCGCAAAGCGCGCTAAGGAGACCGCAATAATCTATGCTCAAAATTTGTCAATTCCCTTGGATACTATTATCTTTAAGGAAGAATTGTATACCTTTGACGAGGATCACTTGGAACGTACCATTAAAGATTGCGACAACAAATACAGCAGCATCGTGTTGTTTGGTCACAATGAAGCCATTACCAACTTTGTAAATAAATTTGGAGATGAGACTTTTGATACCATACCCACCTCTGGATTTGTATCCATCAGCTTTAATGAAGACGACTGGGGATTTATAAAAAACGGCAAAGTAGTTAAAACCGTATTTCCGCGACATCTAAAAGAATGAAAGAAAATTTGAGTCAAAAATATATCAATAGAGAATTGAGCTGGTTGGCTTTTAACGCACGTGTGCTTCAAGAAGCTGCAGATGCTACTGTTCCTTTACTTTCCCGTTTGCGCTTTTTAGGGATTTTCTCCAACAATTTGGATGAGTTTTTTAAAGTGCGCTATGCAGCCATCAGACGCATGAGAGCTGAGGGTATTTCTGGAGAGAAAATATTGGGGGGCATCAGTTCAAAAAAATTGTTGAAACAAATTACAGAAGTAGTGATTCAACAACAGTCAGACAGTTTGAAAATATTAAACGATATTGAAAACCAACTGGAAAAAGAAGATATTTTTGTCTTAAATGAGTCTGAACTCAGTCAAGAACACCAACAGTTTGTACACGACTATTTTATAGAATACGTGAGTCCTGCTTTGGTAACCATCATGTTGAATGACTTGGCAGAATTTCCGCTCTTGCGCGATACTTCTGGATATTTGGCCATCAAATTGGTGATGGACACCCCGGCTATTTCTGGAGGATTCCAAAAAGAAGAGGTGCGTTATGCGGTGGTTGAAATTCCAAAAACAGTCAACAGATTTGTGGAACTTCCATCTGAAGATCACAAAAAATACATCATCATGTTGGATGATGTGATTCGCTATAACCTGGCGCAAATATTCAATATGTTCAACTACAAATCCATCTCTGCACACATGATCAAAATCACGCGTGATGCTGAATTGGAGATTGACAGTGATTTGAACAAGAGTTTTATAGAGAAGATTTTTACAAGCGTTCGCGACCGCCGTCAAGGGGATCCCGTGCGCTTTGTCTATGATAAAGAGATTGCCATTGACACCTTGGAATTTTTGCTGAGCAAAATGCACATTGATGGCTCTGACAGTATCATCCCTGGTGGTCGTTACCACAACCGCAGGGACTATATGAAATTTCCCAACTTGGGAAGGTTTGACCTGATCACACCACAAGAAGTTTCCATGCCCGTTTCTGAACTGAGTTTGGAAGGGAGTATCTTGGAAAAAATTAAACAACGCGACTACTTAATTCACGCGCCTTACCACACTTTTTCATATGTCATCAAGTTTTTGAGAGAAGCTGCATTGGATCCCAAAGTAGTGTCTATCAAAATTACATTGTACCGTTTGGCAGAACATTCTCAGATCATCAGTTCTTTGATCAATGCAGCTAAAAATGGAAAGGCGGTAACCGTTCAAATTGAGCTTCAAGCGCGTTTTGATGAAACGTCTAATATCTATTATTCAGAGTTGATGCAATCTGAAGGCATCAATTTGATATTTGGGGTTAAAGGGTTGAAGGTACACTCCAAAATATGTGTGGTGGAGCGCTTGGAGAACGACAAGTTGAAACGCTATGGATTTGTTTCAACAGGGAATTTTAATGAAGCCTCTGCAAAGCATTATACAGATGTAACTTTAATGACCAGCAACAATGCCATTCTTAAAGACATCAATAAAATTTTTGAATTCTTTGAAGCCAATTACCGTGTGCATCGTTACAAACACTTGATTGTTTCTCCGCATTATACCCGTTCCAAATTGACGAAATTGATTGATCGTGAGATTGAGCATGCACGTCATGGGAAAGAAGCTTTTTTGAAATTCAAAATGAATAGTTTGTCTGACTTCAAGATGATTGACAAATTATATGAAGCTGCTCATGAAGGGGTTAAAATTCAGTTGATTGTTCGTGGAATCTGTTGTTTGATTCCCGGCAAAAAAGATTTTAGCGAAAATATTGAAGCCATCAGCATCGTGGATAACTATTTGGAGCATTCCCGCATTTACATCTTTGGAAATGATGGGGATCCTGAGGTATTTATATCCTCTGCAGATTTCATGACCAGAAATATTGAGCGCAGGGTGGAAGTGACCTGTCCTATATTTGATGATAATATTAAAAAAGAATTGATTGAAACTTTTGAGATCGGTTGGAATTGCGAGATTAAAGCACGAATCCACTCTGAAGATTTATCTAATACATACAAGCCAGTAACATCAGAGAAACCACAGCGTTCTCAAGCTGTTTTACACCAGTACTATTTAAACAAATTGGATGTAATTACAGAACGCCTAAATTTTTAATACCTTATGATTGAAATAAAAAAGTTTGGCGCCATTGACATTGGTTCTAACGCGATGCGCCTTTTGATTTGCAACGTGGTGGAACAGCCTGGCAAAGAGCCTGTTTTTAATAAGAGCTCCTTGATAAGAGTGCCCATCCGTTTGGGACAGGATGTGTTTACATCTGGAACCATCAGTGAGCAAAATAAGGGGAGGATGATTGATGCCATGCGTGCCTTTCACCTGTTGATGAAAGTGCATCAGGTTCAGAAATACAGGGCTTGTGCGACCTCTGCCATGCGGGAAGCTGCCAACGGCGTGGAAGTACAACAGGCAATTGCGTCACAATCTGAAATTGTAATTGACATCATTGACGGAAAGGAAGAGGCGAGTATTATTGCGTCTACAGACTTGAATGATTTTATGGAATTGGACAAAAACTACATCTATGTTGACGTTGGAGGAGGAAGTACTGAGGTTTCTATTTTCAGCAAAGGAACTATGGTAGCGTCAAATTCTTTTAAAATTGGAACGGTGCGTTTGTTGAATGAGATGGTGGATGAAGAAATTTGGGATTCCATCAGACTGTGGATCAAAGAACACGTAAAGCCTTATAAGGATGTGGTGATGATTGGAAGTGGTGGAAATATCAACAAGATCTTTAAACTGTCAAACAAACCTCAGAGCAAGCCGTTGAGCTATACCTATTTGAATCAGCAGTTTTTAGAGTTGAGTGCGCTGTCTTATGAAGAGCGCATTTCTGAATTGGCTTTGAATTCTGACCGTGCGGACGTTATTGTGCCGGCTTTAAAAATATATACTTCTGCCATGAAATGGAGTGGTGCAAAAAATATTTTTGTTCCCAAAATTGGATTGTCAGATGGCATTGTAAAATCACTGTACTACAACAACTAATATACAAAGGAGGTCTTTATGAAGATCTCTTTTTTTTTGATGTACATTGGATTTTGGGAATGCGTTAGCGGTAGTAGCGGCATCCTTTTTTGAACGCAAGTTCAAAAAAGATACAGCGGATGACGCGGTTGTTTGCCAAGCGCTAGCGACGGCAAAGAAAACGCCCAAAAAATATTATACGTCCAAGTCAAACATCTTCTTCATCAATTCCAAACTCGGGTTGATGTTTTTTAGTTTGTCAAACTTTTCAGCAGGGGTAAACGCGTGCTTCAATTGGGTGATTTCATTGACGTGAATGTCAATTTTAATGGCTTGATTTTTTAATCGATTGCGCAGGTGCACCAATAAATCGTACTGATTCATCTCAAAATCCACCTTGGATCCTTCATTAGGCAATTCCAATTTGATGGTTGAACCGTCCAATTCTGGCTCGTTCATCAGCATGTAAGTAGCCATAATTTTTTGGCCACTATTGCTTAATTTCTCCGCAAATTTCTGCCATAAATCAAACATTTGCTCAAAAGTAAAGGCTTCATCTGGAGCAGCGGCAATCTCTTTTTGATGTGCAATTTGATTGGCTTCCAGTTCTTTAACCTTGTTGATGCTGGTTATAGAATATTTGGAAATAGTGTTTTTGGTTTCCATCGTTGGAGGAACAAAATTGGTAATTTCATCCTTTATCACGGGGATAATGATGCGTTTTCCAACTTGAATATGGGCTGGTTCCTCACTTTTAGTCTCCGTTACAACTGTAGGTTTTGCAACCTCAGGTTGGGCTTCAACAGTTGGAATTTCTGCTGTAGCGATGGGACGTAAATGGTTTGCGAAAAAATTTGGGGGGATTATGTATTGCTTAGATTTTTTTTTTCACCGCCAAAAGAAATTGATGCCAATTGCATCAAGGTCAATTCAATCAACAGGCGTTGATTTTGACTGCTTTTAAAATTCATATCGCAGGTATTGGCCATGTCAATTGCTTGCAACAAAAATTCTTGTGAAGATTTTGCCGCTTGTTCTTGATATAATTTTTGTGCCAATTCTCCAGCTTCCAACAAAACGATGGTTGCAGGATTTCTACACACCATTAAATTTCTAAAATGGGAGGCCAAACCGATGATAAATTGATGTGGATCAAAACCTTTGCTCAAAATCTGATCAAAGCCCAAAAGCAATTCTGGGATTCTATTTTCTAAAATTTGATCTGTAAAGTTGATATACACCTCAAAATCAAGGACGTTTAAGTTTTCAGCAACCGCTTGACGCGTCAAATTAGAACCGCAGAAAGAAACCACACGGTCAAAAATGGATAGGGCGTCACGCATGGCACCATCAGCCTTTTGAGCGATGATTTGAAGTGCGTCGTCCTCAAAAACAATGTTTTGACTTCTGGCAACTTCAGCCAAATGCTCTTTTGCGTCTTTAATAGTGATGCGTTTAAAGTCAAAAATCTGACAACGCGAAAGGATGGTTGGCAAAATTTTGTGCTTCTCTGTAGTCGCTAAAATAAAAATGGCGTGAGCAGGCGGTTCTTCCAAAGTTTTCAAGAAGGCGTTGAATGCAGAAGCAGACAACATATGCACCTCGTCAATGATATAAACTTTGTATTTTCCTGTTTGTGGAGGGATGCGCACCTGGTCATTTAGGGAACGGATGTCATCAACAGAGTTGTTTGACGCAGCATCCAACTCAAAGACGTTGAAGGCAAAATCCTCATTGGGATCATCATAACCCACTTGGTTGATCTTGCGTGCCAAAATTCTGGCGCAGGTCGTTTTACCAACTCCTCTTGGACCGGTGAACAACAAGGCTTGAGCCAAATGGTTGTTTTCTATGGAATTGAGTAACGTGTTTGTAATCGCTTGTTGCCCCACAACATCTTTAAATGTTTGAGGTCTGTATTTTCTAGCTGACACGACAAATTGTTCCATAGGTATCTGTATAATGAACTACAAATATAAGGGTTCAAAAGGGGATTTGCAACTACTTTATGCGATTGATTTTATTCTTTGTCGTTGGCTTTTTTCCAGAGTAATTTAACCAATTCTGAATTGGAATCTGCAGAATATCCAGAGATGTAAACACCTTTTTTGCCCAGGGTGTTGTGCATGCCGTAGACAATGGATTGGTCGTCTGGATTTGATTCGCCTTCATATCTGTAAACGTAATCTACTTGGTAATTTTGAAAATTATTGAGAATTTCTGATTCAATCAGATTGAAATCTTCTGTAAACCCCAGGTTTTTAAGTTGCTCAATGGCAATGGATGCGGACTCGTATTTAAATATCGTGCTCATAGTGTTGATTATTACCGTTTTATGTAATTCTAACGTGTTTGAAGTCAATTATATTTTAAAAATTCAATGAAATGATGTGGCTTTGACCGATAAAAAAGTCTAAATTTGCACCGCAGACCGCCTTATCGCTGGTTGTAAAATCAGAGGAAAGTCCGGACACCAAAGAGTAGCATAGCGGGTAACGCCCGTCACTAGATTCGTCTAGTCGGACAAGTGCAACAGAAAGTATGTACAGGTAATGCTGTAGTGAAACCAGGTAAACTCTATGCGGTGAAATGCCATGTATATCAACATTTAAGGGCTGCTCGTCCGTTGTTGAGGGGTAGGCAGATGGAGCTATTTAGTAATTTTTAGCCTAGATAAATGATAAGGCCTCAATTTATTGAGGACAGAATCCGGCTTATAGGTCTGCATTTTTTTTAAGAGTTGTTTTTCAACTTAATTTTTGAAAGTACACTATGTTATTTTGCTTTTATGCGGTAACTGTTGACATAAAACAAAAAAGGAGGATTCTTGTGAATCCTCCTTTTTTTATTTGTGTTTGTTCTTTTGTGTTATTCTTCTTCAGATTCGTCCTCGTCTTCAAAGTCGTCGTCATCAAAATCATCGTCCTCAAAATCATCGTCTTCATAATCTTCATCATCATCGTCTTCTTCAGATTCAAATTCAAAGAATGAAAATACAGATCCACCATAGTTTTTTTCAAAAGACAAATGTTCTAAATCACTTAGTTTGGTGTGTTTTGAGTGCTCTACAATCAGCATTCCCTCAGGGTCTAATAAATTTTTTTCAAAAACCAATTTGACAATTTGCTCAAACTGCTCTTGTGGCATATTGTAAGGAGGGTCAGCAAAAATAACGTCGTAACTCCCTATGTTTTTCTCCAAAAACTTAATGACATCACTCTTGATAGCAGTAATGTCCATCTCAAATTCTTGAGCTGTTTTTTTGATAAAATTCACGCATCCTTGATCCCCATCCACACTGATAATTGCTCCAGCTCCTCTTGAAGAGAATTCATAACTGATGTTTCCAGTTCCTGAAAACAAGTCCAAAATTTTCAGATCTGAAAAATTAAAGTGGTTGTTTAAAATGTTAAACAAGGATTCCTTGCTCATGTCTGTGGTGGGTCTCACCGGTAAATTTTTAGGAGCCGTGATGCGTCTTCCTTTGTATTTTCCTGAAATAATTCTCATGCGTGTAGTAAAGTAAAATATTTTAAATTGTCCTTGTTGTCCAAGCCGTTAAACAACTGCTGGTTGTGAACATCCAAGGGGGAGATATGTCTGATGTATTTGTATGCTATTTGGAAATTTGGATCGTCAACCTCAAAATCACCTAAAACAAATGTTTTGATGTTTTCTGGATTTAAACCAAGTTGTTCCAGGTTGAAAAGGATGTAATATATAAAATCCTCAGGGGTTTTATAATCAAATGAATTGTACAACAATAACTTTAAGTTATCCACTACAACCATCTCAAAATGACCTTTTTGAATGTGAATATACACTTCTTTTTCAAATTTATTTTTTGATAAATGAATGACTTTTTCCACCAAAACGGTATTGGCATTTTTGTATTCAAAAGCGGGGAAAATGTCTAGCAAAGCGTTGTTTATATGCACATAAGGAACGTGGATATTTACCATTTCAAAATCTCCAAGGGTGTCATAAGCGAAAAAATCAGATTCAAAAACCTTGGTGTTGTACTGAAGGTAAATTCCCAGTTTGTCCTTATCAAACAAGGCTTTGGGTACAAAGGAATTCAAATTATTGTCGTGCAATATTTTTATTTGATCATAGTTAACCTTCAAGTTAATCAATTCCTGCAAAGCGTTTTGCAATTGAATTTCAATAGGGGAATCAAAGTCCAAAGCTTCTTCAATAACCTCTTTAACGCCTTGACTGATGTTGTCAAAAACGGCATAGGTAATTTTGTTCTGAGCAATTTGAATCACCAATCGCTTGTATGACTTGGTAACAATATTATTCGTTGACATATATTGATAATCTCTTTTTACAAAAGTACACAATTTTTAAAACAATAATTGAATCCTCTTCAATATAGTGTTGTATCTTTGAAGCACAATAAAACGCCTTCTATTTAAACTATGATTCAAGCTTCAGAATTTTACAAAATACTCAAGAAAAATAGCCCATTTCAAACCACTTTAAATCAAGATTTGTTTTTTGATAAAATCGCTGATTTTGTTACAAATCCAAAGGAAGATGAGTTATTTGTATTGAAAGGTTATGCGGGTACAGGGAAGACAACTATTATTTCTACTTTGGTCAACCACCTTCATGAAGCAGGGAAAAAGTATGTTATTTTAGCACCGACAGGTAGGGCAGCAAAGGTTATTTCCAACTATTCAAATCAGCCGGCGCACACCATTCACAAACGCATTTACTATCCCAAAACATCTGCAAAAGGCGTGGGATTCACCACACAGGCAAACAAATTTAAAAACACCATATTCATCGTGGATGAGGCTTCTATGATCTCAGATCAAGGAACGGATCAGAATATGTATGAAAATGGATCGTTGTTAGATGATTTGATTATGTATGTGTATGGCGGTCAAAACTGCAAGATTATTTTTGTGGGGGACACCGCTCAGTTGCCACCGGTGGGGATGGATGAAAGTCCGGCCTTGGATACAGACCGTTTGAATCGGAATTTTAATTTGGAAGTCGGCCACATTGAATTGACAGAGGTGATGCGTCAAGCGGTTACTTCTGGGATTTTATACAACGCTACAGAATTGAGAGAATTGTTGAATTCCCATTTCTTTGATACGTTTCAGTTCAAGGTTAGGGGATTCAAAGACATTGTCCATCTGACAGATGGTTATGATATTCAGGATGCCATTTACAGTGCGTATTCCAATTACAGTATTGAAGATACTGCGTTTATTGTGCGCTCCAACAAAAGGGCAAACTTGTACAATCAACAGATCCGTATGAAGATTTTGGACAAGGAAAGCGAGCTTTCTCCAGGAGATTATATGATGGTTGTAAAAAACAATTACTTTTGGTTGAAAGAGAGCAAGCACACAGATTTCATTGCCAATGGAGACATCATTGAGGTTTTGGAAATTTACAGGATTGTGGAGCTTTACGGATTTAAATTTGCGCGTGTCAAAGTGCGTATGATTGATTATCCAGAGGAAATACCGTTTGAAACCGTTCTTATTTTGGACACGGTAACCAGTGATTCTCCTTCGTTGACCTATGCGCAACAAAATCAACTCTATCAAGAGGTGTTACTGGATTATCAAAACGAAACCCAATATCAAAAGAGTCAAAAAATGCGTACCAATGAATATTTCAATGCCCTACAGGTGAAATTTTCTTATGCCATTACCTGTCACAAATCTCAGGGTGGACAATGGAATACGGTATTTATTGAGCAACCTTATCTTCCTGAGGGAATTGACAAGGATTACATCAGATGGCTGTATACAGCCGTGACAAGAGCCAAGGACAAATTGTACTTAATTGGCTTTAAAGATCAAGTGGAAGATTAAAAAAATATAAAATAGAGCAAAGATGAAGATAATAGCGGTTATTCCTGCCAGATATGCATCTACAAGATTTCCTGCCAAATTGATGCAAGATTTGGGTGGAAAAACAGTAATCATGAGAACCTATGAAGCTGCGGTAAACACCGGGTTGTTTGACGATGTATTTGTCGTTACTGATGCGGATGCCATTTTTAACGAAGTTCAAGGAAACGGCGGAAAAGTAATTAGAAGTATCAAAACTCATGAAAGCGGTTCAGATCGCATTGCTGAAGCTGTGCAAGATATGGATGTTGACGTGGTGGTAAATGTGCAAGGAGACGAACCTTTTATCAATAAAGCAGCATTAAAAGCCTTGGTAGATGCATTTGTTTCAGATGTAAATCAAAAAATTGACCTTGGTTCTGTGATGTTTGAAATCAAGGACAAAGAGGCGATTGAAAATCCAAACAATGTCAAAGTCATTGTGGATCAACAAAACTTTGCACTGTATTTCTCTCGTTCAGTCATTCCGTATCCTAGAGAAGTCAACAGCGGTGTGCGCTATATGAAGCACATTGGTATTTATGCCTTTAGAAAACAGGCGTTGATGGATTTTTACTCCCTGCCGATGTTGTCTTTGGAAGCTTCTGAAAAACTAGAGCAACTGCGTTATTTAGAATATGGAAAACGCATTAAAATGATAGAGACAGATCAAGGAAGTATTGGAATTGACACCTTGGAGGACTTGATCGAAGCGAGAAAATTGTTGGCTTCTCAAGCATAATCCCTAAGATTTTTTAAAACATACAATTAATTCATTGTGTTCATCTACTTTTTGAAGATGTGACACAGTGAATTTTTTTTGTTCCATCCTTTTGATGTATTCCAAATTGCGGTCTTTGGAAGGGGAATCACTTACCATGGTATTGAATAAAACAGCGCCACAACTTTTTAAGGACGAATCAAGTCCATTTGTAAAACTTTCGTTGTACACAAATTCAGGCATGCTGGTGTCCTGAAAAATATCTACAACAATGAGATCGTATTTGGTAGTGTTGTCTTTTATAAATGCCTCTGCGTCAGCACAGGTCATCTTTAAATTTTTAAAAGCAGACAAGCCAAAGTGTTTGTTCGCAATTTCAATGACTTGAGGGTCTAAGTCAACTCCCAATACATGTCCTGTAAATCCAATTTCATTATAAAGCGTGTGTATGACGCTCCCTGCAGCTACTCCAAGTACCAAAACATGTTCAAAAGAGCGGATTTTCTCAGTTCCTATTTCTGCAAGTCCTCTTCTGAGGATGCGTTGTAGTGAACCATAGGAATAATTTGCGTTTTCTGTATCTAAAACCAACTTGCCGTTATTCCAAGTGACTTCCAGCGTTTTAGAAACAGCTGAAGTGGATTTTGAAATGGTAATGGGATAAAAATAGCTCAGTATTTTGTAAATCATAATTGGAGTATAGGCACAAATATAAGAAATAGATTTTACGGGTGGTATTCCTTAAAGCTGCCGTTTTTGTAAAAGAAAACAATGCGTTCCACCTCAGAAGTGGTATTTGAAACGGGTAGGGGGTGACTCCCAGTGATAGGCACCTGTTCCATTGGGGTGTCCTTTGGAGAAGGTACGGCATTTTGTACTGTTGTGTTTACCTCAGACTCCAACTGATCTGCTGCAAACAGATCCAAAGGTTTTTGCGGATTGGAAATCTGCGTAGTCAACTTTGGGTCTTCTAGAAAATTTCCTTTGCCCAACAACAACCAATACAAGTCAACTTCAGGAAATACCGTTGTTACTTTAAGGACAAAGTCCAAACTGGGTTTGTTCCTTCCAGACAACAGATGTGAAAGACTGGAGCGTTGTACTCCAATTTTATCAGCAAATGTAGAAGCGGTCAGTTCATAATATGAAAAGAGTTCTTCAAGTCTTTTTGTAAATTCTTCTATGTTTACCATTGTAAATTGTATTTGCGTTGGTGAATATACAAA
>JAGHSS010000100.1 GCA_018065745.1 Candidatus Neoflavobacterium equi
TGAAGCGGCATCCTTTCCTTGGGCCCATGCCCAAGGAAAGATATAGCGGAAGACCCGACCCTTGGGGGACGCCCACAATTAGCATTTGATGATCCTGCACAACCTGCATGGAACTACCTCAATCTTTCCAATACCAAGTTGAGCTTTTCTGCAGAAACGCCTATGAGGTGATTTTTTATTTTTAAGGCGCCGCCGTCAGATTTGATGTATTCTGTGACGTGGCTGATGTTGACGACATAGGATTTGTGGCAGCGGTAAAAATCTGGATGGCCTTGTGTTAATTCCTCAAAGTGTCTCAGGTTTTTGCTGGCGTGAACCATTCGCCCATCATTGATGAACACTTGGGTGTAAGCGCCGTCTGCCTTGAAGAATAGGATGTCATCCATCTGTATAAAAACGATGGAATGGGCGGTGTTGATGGCAATTTTTTTGGATGATTGCACATTTAAATTGTCTTTTAAAACTTGGAATTTTTTGAGGTGCTGCTGCTTGTTGACCAACTGAACCGCCTGTATGAGATCATCAGAATCTATGGGCTTGAGCAGGTAATCAACGGCTGACAATTTGAACGCTTGGATGGCATATTGTTGGTAAGCGGTCACAAAAATAATGGAGAAATTGATTTCGTCCTCATTGAAGAAATCCAGCAATTCGAGTCCGCTGTGGCCGGGCATCTCGATGTCTAAAAAGACAACATCGGGTTGCTGTTTTCTGATGGCTTTTATTCCAGAGGGCAAATCAGCACATTGTTCCAACAGTTGGACTTCAGGGCAAAATTCTGCCAACATACCACTGAGTAAGGTACGCGCCATTTGTTCGTCATCTATAAGTATTGCTTTCATAATTTTTAGTTTATCGGGAGTACCAACACTACCAGCGTTCCTGTGGCAATGCCCTCTTTTGATTTTTTGTCTATGATCTCTGCACTGATTTTGTGCGACCGTCCTTTATTGAGTATTTCCAGCCTTTTTTCATTGGCTTGGGAGGCAAACGACTCGTGATTTTGAGACTTGATTTGCTTTAATGCAGCTGCTCTTGCCCTCCCAATCCCATTGTCATCAATGCTGACAAAAAGAAGGTCTTCCACCTGATCAAAGGATATGCTCACCTTCTTCTCTCCATCCCGATGCAATAAACCGTGTTTGATACTATTCTCTACATACGGCTGTATGAGCATGGGTGGAAATGATATTAAATCAACCTCAACCGCAGGATCAACTGTAATTTCGTAATTAAAATCACGGTCAAAACGCATTTTCTCTAAATCTAAATACAATTTCAAAGTGACCAATTCTTCCTGCATGGAGACGGTTTCTTTCTCTGACATCTCCAGAATCATGCGGGTCAACTTGGAAAATTTAGCCAGGTAATTGTTGGCTTTCTGATTGTCATGAGTGAAGATAAACGCCTGTATGGTATTTAAAGCGTTGTAAAAGAAATGGGGATTCATCTGAGATTTAATCGACGTCAAGACAGATTTACTCAGGTCTTTTTCCAGGGCGACTTTGTCGTTTAGCAAGCTGATTTCCTTTTGCAT
>JAGHSS010000016.1 GCA_018065745.1 Candidatus Neoflavobacterium equi
ATCTTGCACAATTACGAATTCAATTGTTATTTTATTAAAATACTGCATTATAAATGAAATTCGGAATACTTAAAGAACGTAAAAATCCACCAGATAGGAGAGTAGTCTTTTCTCCAGAAGGTCTTGCTAAATTTAGAGAACATTATCCAGAGGCATCCATTGTGGTTGAATCATCAGATATTAGAGCTTTTGCAGACCACGAATATGAGGCACTTGGTTTTGAAGTGACCACAGATTTATCTGATTGTGATGTGCTTCTAGGGGTAAAGGAAGTTCCAGTGGACGCTTTGATACCGAATAAAAAATACATGTTCTTTTCTCATACCATCAAAAAACAACCTTATAACCAAAAGTTGTTACAAGCGTGTTTGGAGAAAAACATTCAATTGATTGATCATGAAACTCTAGTAGATACAACAAACAGAAGGTTGATTGGATTTGGACGCTATGCCGGTATGGTAGGTGCTTACAATACCATCAAAGCTTTTGGACAAAAATACGACTTATTCAATTTGGTTCCCGTTTCTAAATTACACTCTAAAGCAGACATGCTGGAGCGTTTGAAACGTCCATTCATGCCGCCAATCAAGATTGTCGTGACTGGTAAAGGTAAGGTGGGGTTGGGAATCAAAGAAATATTGGATGGAATGAAGATCAAAGAGGTGTCATCAGATGCGTTTTTGAACAAAAACTTCTCTCATCCCGTGTACACACTGATTGATGTCTTGGATTACAACAGACATAAGGAGGGCAAGGATTGTGATATCACAGACTTTTTTGCCAACCCTCAGGACTATAAAATTGATTTTGAAAAGTACACCAAAGTGGCTGACATCTATATGGCAGGTCATTTTTATGGCAATGGCGCTCCACATATCTTGACCCAAGACATGTTGAAAGCGGTGGACAATAAAATTAAAGTTATTGGTGATATTTCTTGTGATGTTGCTGGACCAATTGCTTCTACATTGAGATCTTCTACCATTGAAGATCCAATCTATGGATACCATCCAAATGAGCACCAAGAAGTACATTATGACCACCCGGCTGCCATTGTAGTAATGGCGGTAGACAACCTTCCTTGTGAGCTTCCAAAAGAAGCGAGTACCGGATTTGGTGAGATGATGTTAGAAACGGTTATACCGGCCTTTTTCAATGAAGATAAATATGGTATTATTGACCGCGCAAGCATTACAAGAGAAGGAGCGCTAACAGTACGCTTCAATTATTTGACAGATTATGCTGCAGGAAATTTGACGGAGTAAATCAAAATTTTCTGGTGGGATACAAAATACAAAAGGGACTTTTACAGCTGTAAAAGTCCCTTTTTATTTAAAAGTGTTTCTGAAATTAGAATCTAAATATAGTTCCAAATACAATGGGTAACTCAACAAAGAAAAAATGTTGTTTCGCCATCCAGCTGTCGTCTTCAGTAACGTGAATTTTGTTCATGTCAATATAACCTCCTTTAGCTTCTACTTGAACATAGAAATGTTTGAAGAACGTCACATTTAAACCTGCTTTTGCAGAAACTCCAAATCCTGAGATGTGGAAATTATCGTGGCGATCCATGCTTAGAAGTTGTGCATTGGTCTTTGGATATAAAACCCCTCCACCAACACCATAGGTCGTGTTCACTTGGATTGCATCCGTATTGTTAATGGTAAACAATTTTGAAATGTCATCCACTCTGTTGATGTCTGCACTGATGTAGTTCAATCCATCTGTGTGTTCAAAAGTCAAGAATTTCTCAGTCAAGTTAACCTGTCCATTAGGCAAAGACTCATCATAAGATCCCATATTTGGGTAAGTTCCAGTCAAATCAACAGCTCTGTCTTGATACATCACATATTTCATGTGGTCCACACCTACAGAAATGTTATATTTATCAGTCAAGAAATATCCCACGCGCAAATTGGTTTGCGGGATGGTCATTCTTGTTGGGTTTAAATAGTCAATATGCCATCCTTTTGGTTTGTCATGAGCCGGCACATCGTGCAATGTGAATTCGTGACCTTCCCCAGTAAACGTGATGTCGGACTTGGAATATTTGGCGCGGTTACCCCCCCAAGAAATGTAAAATTTACCTTTGTTGTGAGCCGTGTACAAATCTGGATTCACAGCGTCATTGTCTAAATCTTGGGCGTGTAATGATCCTACCGCAGTGGACATTACTGCCAAAGCGGTTAAAATAAAATGCTTCATGTATTAAAATTGATTTATCGTGGAGCGTATAGCTACTAATTTTCTCATCAATCCTTCAAAATAATCCAGGTGTAACATATTTGCACCGTCAGATTTAGCATTTGCTGGATCAAAGTGTGTTTCAATGAAAATTCCATCAACACCAACAGCAATACCTGCTTTAGCAACCGTTTCAATCATGTCAGGACGACCACCAGTCACTCCAACCGTTTGGTTTGGTTGTTGCAAAGAATGGGTTACATCCAAAACCGTTGTTCCAAATTGTTGCATGGTAGGAATTCCTCTAAAGTCAACAATCATGTCTTGATATCCAAACATGGTTCCACGGTCCGTAAGCATCACATTTTCATTTTGACAATCCAATACTTTTTGAACTGCGTGTTTCATGCTTTCAGGACTCATAAATTGTCCTTTTTTCAAGTTAACCACTTTTCCAGTTTGAGCAGCAGCCACAACTAAATCAGTTTGACGCACCAAAAATGCAGGAATTTGCAACACATCCACATATTGAGCAGCCAAGTGAGCATCGCTGATTTCGTGAATGTCTGTTACCGTTGGAACACCAAATTCTTTAGATACTTTTTGAAGTATTTTAAGTGCTTTTTCATCTCCAATTCCAGTAAAACTATCGATTCTTGAACGATTTGCTTTTTTGAACGATCCTTTAAAGACAAATGGAATTTTTAAATCATCAGTTACAGAAACTAATTTTTCAGCAATACGCATTGCCATCTCTTCGCCTTCAATGGCGCAAGGACCCGCAAGTAAAAAGAAATTACCGCTGTCTGTATGTTTTATTTGAGGTATGTTATTTAAGTTCATTTGTATATTTTTTGTAAAGGTAAGCTATTTAAAATTATAGAAAAAATGCGTTTAGACCTTATTAACTAGGGCTTAATAGTGAAATTTACAGGACATACAATGGGACCTCGATCATAAGCATTGAAATACAAATAGACCTCTTTACCATCGTTAATTACCTTATATTTTGTAAGCATTCCAACCCCCATTTTATTGTTTTTAGTTTCATAAGGGCAACAACTACCTTGTTTCTCAAACGTGATGGGCTGACCTGTTTTTGAAGTTATTCCATTTAAAAAGTAGGTTGTATAAGTGTCCTCCAATTTTTCAGGAATAGGCCCCAGGTTGATCGGGTAATTTTCTGAATATCCATAAACATCCAAGGTTGCCATTTCTTTCAGGTACAGACGCTCATTTTTTATCTGAGGCATGCGTTGATTTGGATCAAAATTTTGAATCCCTTTTAATTTGCTGCTGCAGCTAAACAACAGGGCAACGGCACAAATAGACAGTATTTTTTTCATCCTATTTGGTAGTTTTTTTCACAAACAACAACGGCATGGCAGCTGAAAATAAAATCCCCAATGAAAAAGAATTCAGGATGCCTTGCATGATGAAATTTGAAAGTGTATAAAACGTTTTAGCTAGCTCTTGTTTTTCAGGAGCTTTAAGGGCTGACAATGCAATTCCATTAGCAAAAAAATCCGGTGCTATGTAATTGTGCATGATTAACTGCGGCAGAGGACTTAAAAATGTAATTACCAAAGTGAAAATACTTGAACTGATGAATGCACTTTTATAAGATATTTTAGAATCATAAAATGATTTGTTGATGTCATTTAGCATCAAGTAATAAAATATGAAATAGATCAGTCCAAACAGCATGCTGAACGTAAAGTAATTTTGAATATTCTCATTGTGATACCCCAAAAAATTCTCCAGGTAACTCCAAAATACACCAGCAAAAGTAAATCTGATGGCCCATTTGGCTATATGCGGTATTTTGTTCATTTTGTATATTTTTAGTGATGCAAAAATAATTCAAATTTTTGCCATTACGAAATAATGTAAATAGAGATGTGGCCAATAGATTTAA
>JAGHSS010000131.1 GCA_018065745.1 Candidatus Neoflavobacterium equi
TTAAAATGAGATACTACAGAAATTTTATGCTGCTTTGCGCAGTGCTCTTTGTAAACCATATGTGGTCACAAAAAGCTATTGTAGCAGTAGACAGTGTCGCATATTATCTCACTAAAGCCAAGGAAAATCAACAAAGTGGAACTTTTGAGCAAGCCAAAGCGTTTGCTCAAAAATCCAAAAAATATGCCATAAGAAATTCTAAGAAAAAGGATTTGGCAGAATCATACCTCATTTTGGGCAGCATCAACCTGGACCAAAAAAATCCAGAAAGCGCCATTGAAAACTACAAGAGAAGTTTGGCCATCTTCAATTCGCTAAACATCCTTTCAAAGGTTGCCAATTCCAACTACAATTTAGGTATTGCATACAGCGCAGTAAACAATTTTGAAATGGCCAAAAGTCATTTTATAAGCGCACGTGCAAACTTTAAAAAAATCAACAACAAACACTCTTACCAAATGGACATGGTGGATTTGCAGTTGGCTATTCTCTATGCTAAAAACGGAGACATAGAAATTTCAAAAAACATCTTAACCAAGTTACATTTTGATCCAGAAGATCGGTTCAGCTACAACCTAAACGTCAAAGCACAATTGCAATTGGCCAACATATTGCAGTTTGACAGCATTGGGAGTGCGGTAAAAATTGTGGAGCAAACCTATTTGGACAACAGCAAGATTGATCCAGAACTCAAATTGGAAGCCCTCCTTACTTTTAGCCAGATCTATGAGAGAAACCTCTCTCCCTACATGGCGAACAATTACCTCAAACAATACATCAAGGAGCTGGACATCCAAAGACATAAAAAAAATAAAAACTCCGCCATTCTCAACACGGTTTTGGACAATAATCCAAGCCAAAAACAAACCAATTTTCACGTTGAAAATGACAAATCAATAAAATTCTCAAAGCTGATCAGTATTTTGAGTATTGCCTTGATTGCCATACTGTCGCTTTTGAGTTTATCGCTTTACAAAAACAACATCATCAGAAATAAGACCAACCAATTGCTGAAATCAAAAAATACAGAGTTGGAGTTGGCAAAAAACAACGCGGAAAAAGCGTCAAAGGCACGTGCAGAATTCTTGTCAACAGTAAGTCACGAGTTGAGAACCCCATTGAATGCCATCAACGGGATCACCCATATTCTGTTGGAAGAGAAACCAAAGAAATCACAGCTCAATTACTTGAATTCATTACAGTTTTCAGGAAACTACCTGTTGAGATTTATCAACGACATCTTGGAGATCAACAGAGTGGAATCTGGAGTGGTGGAATTGGAAGAGATCTCTTATGACATCAGACAGCTTTTGGAAAACATCTTGGATACATTTACAGAACAAGCCAAGAAAAACGAAATCATCTACCACCTGCATGTAGATCAACAAATCCCATCCGTATTGGTAGGAGATCCAACAAAATTGTCTCAAATTTTCATGAATTTGATTGGGAATGCCATCAAATTTTCTGCGCGAGGCAATATTTGGATCAACATCAAATTGGTGCATAAAAAGGACGATTATGCCAAGTTGTTGATGGAAGTGAAAGATTCAGGTATTGGTATTTCACCAGAGAAAAAAGAAAAGATTTTTGAGAACTTTACCCAAGGTTCTGTAGAGATCAACAGAAAGTTTGGAGGTACCGGTTTGGGACTTGCCATTGTAAAAAGTTTGGTTAACCTCTTGGGAGGAACCATCAATGTGGACAGTGCACTTAATGAAGGTGCGTGTTTCTATTTTGAGATTTATCAAAAAATCGGGACTGAGGCGGTCATCGTTCCAGTTGTTACAAAATATGACGCTGAAGCCTTGGTTGGCAAACGCGTATTGCTGGTAGAAGACAATAAAATCAACCAAATGATCACAGAAAAGATGCTTATTAAAAAGCAGATGGAATGCGTGATTATAGACAATGGAGAAGATGCCATTGTAACGGCCAAAGAAGAACACTTTGACCTGATCTTGATGGATGTTCACCTGCCGGGTATCAATGGAACCATTGCAGCACAAGAAATCCGTAAATTTGATGACAAAACCCCAATCATCGCCTTGACAGCTATTTCCCTTAATGAAAACAGAGAAATGCTACTCAGCTATGGGATGAATGATGTTATTACAAAACCTTTTGATCCTGATAAGTTTTACCAGATTATGGCTTCATATCTGGTTGAGAATTTACATACCCAACCAATCTAGCTTCAAACAGATCGCTGTCTTTTAAAAACACAGATTTTATTGGCAAATAGTACAATTGAGACTCCGGTATAAGCCCTTTTAGTCTCACGTAATCTTTTTCAGTGGTGATGATCTTTTTCCCGTCAGCAGCCTTCAGCAGCCCCTCAATATCCTCTGTAGTAAAATTGTGGTGGTCTGGGAATTCCATCAACAGGGTTTCTGACTTTTTCAAATGGTCAAAAAACGGTTTGGGTTTAGCAATACCCGCTACCAATACAAAGTCTTCTTGAAGATCAGATATAGGCAAAGCATGATTTGCACCATAAAGACAAGCATCATAGGCAATGGCACTAAAAAACACCTGTTGTCCTGCAGCAGGCTGGATGCGTCTTACAATATCCTCCTGAACGCTTGGAGGCAGGTCTTGTGGACATTTGGTCACTACAATCACATCAGCCCTTTTTGCCCCGGTTCTGTTTTCCCTCAAATTCCCTGCGGGCAAAACAAAATCATCACAAAATAAATCACCATAAGAAGTCAATAGGATATAGAAACCCGCCTTCACCTTTCTGTGTTGCATGGCGTCGTCAAGCAAGATGAGCTCTGGAGCCTGAGGCTGGTTGAGCAAATTTTGTATTGCTTCTACCCGATTGCTGTCAACAGCCACCTGTACCTGAGGAAATTTTTGAAAAAATTGAAACGGCTCGTCACCCAAATCAGCCACAGTACTTTGAGGATTTGCCAAGACAAAACCCGTAGTTTTCCTTTTGTAACCCCTACTCACCGTTGCTGTTCTTAGTTCAGAAAACAGGCGAATCAGATATTCAATCTGAGGCGTTTTTCCCGTTCCACCCACGCTCAAATTTCCAACCACAACAATGGGCAAATCAAACGATGTTGATTTGAAAATTCCCAAATTGTAAAATACATTGCGCACGGCAGTGACCCCATTGTAAATAAGTGCGAAAGGGTACAAAACAAGTCTCCATTTTTTCATGGCTCAAAAATACTGATTTTTAATACCAAAAATAGCAAAATAACGTTTGTTTTACTTACTTTGTTCTTTTACAAAAACGCATGAAAATAAAAGACATACTTCCCATTTTAGAGGAAATGGCTCCATTGGGAACCGCAGAAGACTTTGACAACGTTGGCCTTTTGGTGGGCGATGCGCAATGGGAAGCCACAGGAATACTGGTTTGCCACGACGCTTTGGAGGAAGTTATACAAGAGGCTGTAGACAACAATTGCAACCTTGTAGTTTGCTTCCACCCGATCCTTTTTTCAGGTTTAAAAAAAATCACTGGCAAAAATTATGTAGAACGCGCCGTCATCAAAGCCATTAAAAATGACGTTGCCATCTATGCCATGCACACCGCGTTGGACAATGATCCAAACGGAGTAAATAAAATCTTTTGCAACGCCTTGGGATTGGAAGACACCCAGATCTTGGTACCAAAAGAAAACGCCATCAAAAAAATCACCACCTTCACTACTCCAGAAAATGCTCCAATTTTGCGCACCGCACTTTTTGAAGCAGGAGCTGGAAGCATTGGCAATTATGACCAATGCAGCTACAGCAGTGTGGGCACAGGTACTTACCGCGGCAATGAACACAGCAATCCCGTGATTGGAGAAAAACACCAATTGCACACCGCAGAAGAAATCAAGATTGAACTTACCTACCCCAAACACAGAGAAGCCGCTATTATGACAGCGCTTTTCAAAAATCACGTGTATGAGGAAGTCGCTTATGAATTAACGGCACTCACAAACAAGAACCAGAATATGGGCTTGGGGATGATTGGAACCTTGAAAAACGAGCTGGATGAAACGGCATTTCTTCAATTAGTCAAGGATAAAATGGATTGTGGAGGCATCAGACACAGTGGGTTGTTAAATAAAAACATCAAACGCGTGGCGGTTTTGGGTGGTTCCGGAAGTTATGCCATTAAGCATGCAATTAACAGTGGTGCAGACGCTTATCTAACAGCAGATTTGAAGTACCACCAGTTTTATGAGGCAGAAAAAAAGCTATTATTATGTGATATAGGTCATTTTGAGAGTGAAAGATACACAAAAAATTATATCTTTGATTATATTACGAAAAAATTGCGTAATTTTGCAATCATTTTATCGCAAGAAAATACAAATCCAGTTAAGTACTTTTAAAATATGACAAACATCAAAGAACTAAGTGTAGAAGAAAAATTACGTGCACTTTACGATTTACAGTTGATCGATTCTCGCATTGATGAAATTAGAAATGTAAGAGGAGAATTGCCTCTAGAAGTTGAAGATTTAGAAGATGAAGTAGCTGGATTAAGCACTCGTTTAGAAAAACTAAAGAGTGAATTAGACGGCATCAATGTTCAGATTAAAGAGAAAAAAGCTGCCATTGAAGATCACAAAGAGAATATTAAAAAGTATACTGAGCAACAAAAAAATGTGCGCAACAATAGAGAATTCAACGCTTTAACTAAAGAAGTTGAGTTCCAAGAGTTAGAAATTCAATTGGCTGAAAAGCAAATTAAAGAATTGAAAGCTTCTATTGAACACAAAAAAGAAGTCGCTGGTCAAACAGAAGAGCGTCTTGGAGCACGTCAAAATCACTTAAAACACAAAAAAGCGGAATTAAGTGACATAATGGCTGAGACTGAAAAAGAAGAAAACTTCTTGACAGAAAAGTCATCAGAATACAGAGCTCAAATTGAAGAGCGCCTATTGAAAGCATACGACAGAATTCGCAACAACTTCAGAAATGGATTGGCTGTAGTTTCTATTGAGCGTGGTGCTTCTGCAGGATCTTACTTTACTATTCCTCCACAAATTCAGATGGAAATTGCTTCTAGAAAGAAAGTAATTACAGATGAGCACAGTGGACGTATCTTGGTTGACCACGTGTTGGCTGAAGAAGAAAAAGAAAAAATGGAACAATTATTCAACAAATTGTAATTGATCTACACTATAAAGAAAACCGACTATTCGTCGGTTTTTTTTATGCCAAAAAAAAGCGCTGTATGACATACAGCGCTTTTTGTTATTTTAAAAGCTTTTTAAGTGCTTATATTAAGCCTCTTCTTCCAAATCATCCTGATGTTTATCAGAGATAATAGGCTCAGCATAATCCAATAATTTATCAGCTGCCAAAGGTTCAATGATTGCTTTCACCGCTTTGTAATCTACTTCAAAAGGAACAGCTACTAAAGTAATGTGCTCATTGATGACTTCCATAGCACAGTTCAATGTGCCAAGACCTTCCAATTTCTCTGCAACAACCGCAGCGTTTGCAGCATCTTCAACAACCACTTGGATTACAGAATTACCAGAGAATTCTGTGATGTGATCAAACACATACATTTGTTCTCCATCCACATTTTCCAAAGTAGCGATAATAATATCACCAGGAGCAATCATATACCCGTGCAATGGAATATTGTACAACATAAACTTACCAGCCTCTAAGTCCAGTACTTCAGCCCACATTACCTCATTAACCTCTTCACTAGTCAAATTACTTTGGTAGTTGAAAAGGATTTCTCTAAAATTTTCTTGTTCCATTGTCATGCTATTTATAATCAGAAGTTACCGGAATCTCCACCTCAACAATTTGGGGTTTTTCCACTATTCTCGTTTGTTTAAGCGGAGCTATTTGTGCGACACGCTTCTGTATGTTTTTATATTTAATATGCTCTACTATGGCAGAAACTTTGACATTAACATCAATTCCCTGAACCAAATTGTCGTTTTCTAAAACCACATAATAGGCACCTTTCATCAATTTATCTGCAGTAAAACGCTTGTAAGAGGCAATCCCGACACCATAATCCTGATGTACAAAATCCTTGCCTTCCATAAACAGGTTTTTGTTTTTCTGATCCACCAAAGCATATTTCACGTCCTCTCCCTGTGTTGGCAAGGCCATATTGGTTACCAAACCAGCAGCAATACCACCAAGAGGCGTCGTGAATATGGTTGCCGTTCCTTGAACAGCTCCAACAATCATCTTTCTGTTTTGGTTCCAGAAGTCGTTGCTCTCCTTTCCTACCCCAACCCAGTAAGCCCAGGCAACCACTTTTTTACTTTCCAATTCAGTATCTACCGGTTCTGGCAAACTCAAAAATACCGCAGTCTTGTTGCTGTCAAAAGTAGTATATGCAGGAACGCGCAAGGTTTTATCTAACAGCAGCTCCTCCTGTTTCTTTTGAGAAACCACCACCTTTTCTGGCACAAAAACCAACGTGGTATCATAGCCCACCGTTACCGTTTCTTCCACTTTCTTGATCTGCGTTTGTTGTTCTTTAACCCAACGAACAGAGGTGTCAAAACGCTGTGTGTCTTTGGTCTTTGGTTTTCTGTAAAGCTCCAGCTCAACAGCCACCTTGTCCTTAAACATATTTTTGACCTCAATAAAATAAACCCCTTTTTTGTGAATCTTGACAGACTCTTTGATGGTTTTCTTTTTTTCATTGCGTTTGAGCAGCACCTCTTTTGGATAACTCATTAAACTTATTTCTGGCATTTGACTGCCGTCAGCAACACGCATCACCACCTCTACTTCATCATCCAATTCAAAGCCATACCAAAAAGTTTGGGCTTTTAATGGATTGATCACCAATTGCTGAGAACTCAGTTGAACTCTTTTCTGTGCGAATGAAAACACAGTAAAAGCCAACATACCTACACAAAGTATTTTTCTCATCATTAAATTTTTTTTGCAGCCTCCCAGAAGCCGTTCATTTCCTCAAGCGTCAAATCACTGATGGATTTTTGCATACCCAAGGCTTGTTCTTCAATATATTTAAAGCGTTTTATAAATTTTTTATTGGTGCGTTCCAAGGCTGATTCCGGGTTGACAGACACAAAGCGCGCATAGTTAATCAAAGAGAACAGCACATCGCCAAATTCATCCTCCATTCCCTCTGCATTGCCCAAAGCCTCTTCTTTTTTAAATTCAGCAATTTCTTCCTCCACCTTTTGCCAAACCTCTTCCTTGTGAGACCAGTCAAAGCCAACGCCCTTAACTTTCTCCTGAATTCTGGAAGCTTTTACTAAGGCTGGTAAGGATTGAGGCACCCCTGCAAGCACAGAAGTATTCCCCTCTGCCAATTTGAGCTTCTCCCAATTTTGAGCCACTTCTTCTTCAGATTCCAGTTGCACCTCCCCATAGATATGCGGGTGTCTGGAAATCAATTTTTCCGTGATGGCTTGCGCCACATCACCAAAGTCAAAAGCCTGGGTTTCACTTCCAATTTTAGAATAAAAAACCAGGTGTAACAGCACATCTCCCAACTCCTTTTTGATTTCCTGCAGGTCGCCGCTCAAAATGGCATCTCCAAGCTCATACACCTCTTCAATGGTATTACTTCTCAGGGATTCCATTGTTTGTTTGCGATCCCACGGACATTTTTCGCGAAGTTCATCCATCACGTCCAACAGGCGGTTGACCGCTTCTAATTGTGCAGCTCTTGTATTCATAGTTTTCATAAATAAATAAATCCTACACAAAGGTAGGATTTAATCTCAGTAAAACGTTAATTATACGTTTTCTTATTCTTCTGTAGCTGTAGTTTCAGCAGGTACTTCTGTCGCCGTTAAAAATCCTTTAGCTTGGATCATATTGTACCAGTTCAACACTTTTTTAATATCTGAAATATACACGCGCTCTTCATCAAATTCAGGTAAAATCTCTCTGAAGTAAGCGATCAAAGCATTGTTCTCATCTTTGTGAGATATAGCAGCTCCACCATTTTCTTTAGTAGCGATGTTTTGGAAAACCTCTACCAATTTAATTTCACCAGAGTAGGTGTAAATTGAAATCTCTGACAATAAACTTACATTACTTCTCAAACCAACTGTGATTTTTTTACCGTCGATCAATGACTCAGCAACAAATCCAGTTCTTGTTTGTAATTTTAACTCATATAAACCTGGTTTCCCAGCGATTGATAATATTCTTTCTATGCTCATAATTTCTTTATTTATTTTCAGAACGACAAATATCTAATTTTACTTTGAAAATCAAAAATTATCTTCCTTTTTTACCAACAAATTTCATTTTATAATCCGGACGCGTTTTTCCCTCCATGATATTGTTCAACTTTTTAGCGTTCAAGCGCTTTTTAAGTGAAGAAATCAAATCAGTAAACAAAATCCCTTGGATGTGATCATATTCGTGTTGGATCACACGCGCAATCAACCCGTCATACACATCTGTGTGTTTCTCAAATTTCTCGTCAAAATACTCAATCGTGATGCGTTCGTGACGGTAAACGTCCTCTCTAACATCCGGAATACTCAAACAACCTTCATTGAAAGCCCATTCTTCTCCCTCTTCCTTGGTGATTTTGGCGTTGATAAACACTTTTTTGAATTTCAAAATTTGCTCTTTTTCTTCAGCAGTCAAATCTTCGCTATCGCTAAAAGGCTCACAGTCCACAACAAACAATCTGATGGCCAATCCAACCTGTGGTGCAGCCAATCCAACACCATAAGCGTTGTACATTGTTTCAAACATATTTGCAATAAGAGCATCCAAATTTGGATAGTCTTTTGTGATATCTTCCCCTACTTTTCTAAGAACAGGATCACCATATCCTATAATTGGTAAAATCATTACTTTAAAATTTACATTAGTCCAGTTGATCAAAATCAATTGAAG
>JAGHSS010000394.1 GCA_018065745.1 Candidatus Neoflavobacterium equi
GTATCAATCATTAGGTCGATACGATTGCTGTTATGTGTAACGCATTCTCGCTCCAAGTTTTCCACTTGACCTAAACTAGAATTCTCTAGGGTGCTAATTCCCACAACAACATCACTAAAACCTTTCCAGAATACCTCTCCTAATTCATGGGATTCCTGAGGATTTAAGAAAAATTCGAGCAATTCAGTGGTGGGATTCTCATAATGGTTACGAAGCGCAGTATCAAAAAAAGTTTTTTCTCGTGGTATCGCTTTAAACTTTTTTGCAGAATCTAAAAGTTGTGTGAAATGTTCAAAAGGTGAGGTTGCTAAATTCACTATAGTTCCCCCTACACAAACATCTGCTGTAACAAACCTTTTTTCCACTGTTTGGCCTGTTCAATTTTCTGTGCCCCCCCTTCAATTTTTTGGTCGATACTCGATAAGAAATTCGCGATTTTGATTTGTTCTTCTAGGCAAGGTAGATTTACTTTTGTATCCAATAAATCAGTTTTATTAATAAACTTTGTCGCATTACCTGTTTGTAAATTATCAAAATAATTTAATGATGTAAGCCAACGTAAATATGAAGCTAAATACAAAGGTACAATTAAATTCATCTTGACTGAAATCAAGAAGATATTCCATGCGATAAAAAATGATTTACTCTCGTCGACCAAAACAACTTTCCCGATAGTTCCAATATTTGAAAAAAGAATATCATTAGGGTTAGGGATGTATTTATCTTTATATTTTTCGAAATCTAATTCAGATAAAAATCTAGCATCATAAAAATCTAATTTCTCACTTGTAATATGTTTAGCCTGTAATATTGGATATCCGACTTTCTGATATTCAACTTTGTCTGCAACAGTATTAATACCTTGATAATTTCTTGAGCAAACATCCCCAAGTTTTTTCTCCTCCCACTCCCCAAACTCACTCCCATCATCCGCTTTAAAACGAAGCTGCTGACTAAACAGCTTTTGCATCATGCCTTGTTTATATTGGCTGAGCAGCTGATGTTTTTGCGTGAGTTGGCTGATCTTTTCATCCACGGCAGAAAGAAAAGAAGCGATTTTGGTTTGTTCTTCTTTTGATGGAACAATTAGTGGAATTTGATGTAAAACACTACCTTTAATTCCTTGAACAGTTCCACCTGTAGCTTTTGACTTTAAAATTTCCTGAAAGCTTTCAGATAAAAACTTTTGTTTCAAAAACAGATTATCTAATAAACCAATTTTTCCTCGATATTTGATAACTCGTTGTGCTAATGCTATGTCTGTTCTATCAACACTTGCAACATTACCCAACGGTGCTTCAGTAGTAATTAAAACATCATTTAACTCTACTTTTCCTCTACGCATGACATCATCAAAAGCTGACTCTTCAATGAACTCCTGCGAAGCAGAGTAATCTAAATATCCTTGTTTAATATTTTTTGCAGTTACTAATAAAACACCTGATTCAACTTTTTTTGGAGTTTTCCCTCTATAGTCTACATAATCTGCCAATTCAATAATTTTTTTGCTACCCCAATCCTCGGAGACCTCTTTAAATCTTAACTTTGGCGCAGCCATTACTTCACCTCCGCAAAAGGTGAAGCAATGCCAAGTTCTTTGCAAAACTCTGCAATCACAGCATCGGTTTTTTGACTGTCTTTTTCCAGCTGTTGAAGCTGTTGGGCAATCGCATCCAGATCAATCTCGGCTTCCGCTTCAAAGGTATCGAC
>JAGHSS010000192.1 GCA_018065745.1 Candidatus Neoflavobacterium equi
AAATTAGGGTATTACTACTATTTATATTTTCAATATTATCCGTGTGGGGACACGCATATACTGAAAATAACGCGCCAAGCGCCCTTTTCAGTACACCAAATAAGAAAGGTGAAAATTACAAAAAGACCTATGAAGAAACCCCATGTTACTCCAAAGATTTCTCAGAAATTACGGCTGGTTCAGTTACAAATCCAAGTGGCACTGAATTAAATTCTATAGTGGGTTTTAATTCGGTTTCTAAAGTATATGGCGCTGGTGGTGCTATTAAGTTTGGAACAGGATCCTTAAATGGTTATATAATATCAAATCCTTTAACAACAGTTTCAGGAAATATCACCGTTAAAATTACTGCAAAGGGGTGGGCTGCTGCAGAGCGTACTTTTAAATTTGAACTGAATAGCGGTCATTCAGAAACTGTAGTAATGTCAAATTATGGTACTGATGAATTCATTACTTACACTTTAACTTTTGTCAATGTACCTGCAAATGCTATTTATACTTTAACTTCAACTGCAAAGAGAATGTATCTTGATGATATCAAGATAATTTGTGCTCCAAGTTGCGCCGTTCCATCCAACCCACTGGGGATTGTGAACGTATCAAATTTATGTGGTAACTCTGAATTTACATATACTGGTAGTGAATCAGATGCATATTGGCAGACAACTCCTACTGGCAACAGTACAACATTGCCTGCATCAGCAACATACTCTTCAAATACAGCACGTACAATGTACGTTTCTAGAGTGGTAACAGGTGGATGTGTTTCAGCAATCAATCCCCAAGCTATTTCAAACCCACTACCTGCCGGGCCAACTCCTTTTGCTATTGCTGATCAATCCTTGTTTGTAGGCAATAATGCAACATTTGCAGCTCCAGTAGTAACAGGGATGAACTATGTTTGGGAAAAATCAATCAATAACGGTTCCACATGGACTGTATTGCCCTCAAGCACTGCTGCTGTTAGCCTTTTTAATCTGCAATTGTCAGACAACCATACGTTAATTCGCGTCACCATGTCCAACAGCTGTGGTACAGAAAGTTCACAAGCGTTGTTAACAGTAACTACAGGACCGTGTTTTGAAGAAACTTTTAATAGTTTGTCCAACGGTAACAGTACATCCACTTCAGGGTCTAGTGCTGCAGTTACTAGTTTACCTGGTTTTACATATACTAATGCGTTTCAGGCAGGAGGTGCCGTGAAAATAGGTTCTTCAAGTGCTTTTGGATCAATAGAATCTGTTGATTTAACAGGCGTGTCTGGAAATTTAACGGTTGAAATTTCTGCCAAAGGTTGGGCATCTGGAGAACGTACAATAGTAGTCTCAGTTGGTGCTTCAGAACAAACATTAGTTTTGACTAATTTTATTGGAGCTGATTTTGAAACCCATTACTTAACCTTTTTAGATGTACAACCAGGTCAAAGAATTGCAGTGAAAACTATAGGAAAAACAAGAGCTTTTGTAAACAATATTAAAATATTTTGTGCTCCTGCTTGTGACATGCCAACCTTGGTGTCCACTTTTCCAACTTCTGGTCCTTCAGAAACATTAGTTACAGTGAATGTTTCCAATGCATCTGTGTTGGCATATCAGGTGTTTTTTGGAGATCTTCAAGCGTCAGTTGTTTACAGATCTCCATCCCAATTACAGTTTTTAGTGCCTGCAAATGCAAACGCGAATTCCTTTGTGTTAAAAGGCAGTTCTACCTGTGAACTGACTGTGCCATTTACACTGATTAAATCAGACTTCTCAACCTGTACAGCAGCACCGACGTTGACAGACTTGATCATTTCTGAAGTATATGATTCACCAACGGGAAGTGCTGGTTATTTGGAATTGTACAATCCAACAAATGCACCCATAAACTTAGCTACTTACAGCTTGTCAAGATATGGTGATTACACAGATTTGACCAATGCGACCACCAGAAGTCTTTCTGGTGTTATTCAAGCAAATTCAAGCTTTGTTATTGATATTGTACCTTCAGGAAATGGGATTCCATGTACCAGAACTTTTGATCTTACTTTGTCTATGAATGGTATTAATGAAGATGACAGAATTGAATTGGTTAAGAATGCTGTTGTTGTAGACGCAGTTCACACTCCAAATTACAAAGGTTATTCAATTTATAGAAATTCAAATGCCATTGGTCCAACACCGGTTTTTAATCCATCAGATTGGAATACAGACAGCAACTACACCTGTGCCAATTTAGGAACCTATGTTGCTGATGGTAATGTCCATAGCCCTTACATCATCAATGAACCTGTATATGATCCAAGCTGTTCCATAACATCTGCTAATCTTGCGGTAGAAGCTGCAATTGTTACCAATCAACCGTTGACTTATCAATGGTATGTCAACCTTCCAGGAACGGCATTGTGGACCGCTTTGGCAGACGGATCAACATACACAGGCACACAAACTGCGGTATTGCATGTTGTTTCTACGTTAGGAAAACACAATTACCAATATTACTGTGTAGTTTCTCAAGCCAATCTGACCTGTCTAATACCAACAAAAGCAGTGCAAATAAAGGAATTGTACAATACAACTTGGAATGGAACCACTTGGTCCAACGGAATTCCAACTCAAAGTATTCTTGCCGTTATTGATGGGGCTTATAACACAGCGACAAATGGCAGCTTTACGTGTTGTTCTCTTGTAGTCAATGCCGGTAAAGCATTGGTGTTAAATCCTGGGACTTTTGTTCAAGTTGAAAACAACATATCCAACAACGGAACTTTATCCGTGGAAAACACGGCCCAATTGGTGCAAGTGAATGACAATGGGGTCAACGTTGGAAACATCATTTTAAAACGTCAAACAACAGCTAAGAGAAATGATTATATTTATTGGTCGGCTCCAGTGGCTAATTTTAATGTTAGAAATATTGTAGCCAACACGCCAGTTAATTATATCTTTAAGTGGGAACCAACCGTTAACTCTGTTTATGGAGATTATGGATATTGGTACAATACTGCAGAAAATATGCAAACAGGTAAAGGATATATTGCAATCCTCCCTTTCAGTGCTCCAGTTGCAGCGTCAACTATTGAAGGTGTTTTTACAGGAGTGCCAAACAATGGAGTTGTTAATTATACGGTTAAAAGAGGAAATAATACTGGAGCAGATTATATCAATCCATTAAACAATCAGTACGTTACCAGATTTGATGACAACAGCAACCTTATCGGTAATCCATATCCATCAGCAATTGATGCCATCCAGTTTTTAAGTGAAAATTCTAACTTAGAAGGCTACATCAATATTTGGACACACGGGACAAGTCCAAATGCGTCCATTCAAGATCCTTATTATGAAAATTACGCCATCAACTATACAGCAGAAGATTACATCACCTTTAACGCTTCAGGAGCAGTAAATGGGCCACAATCTTATGCAGGATTTATTCCTTCAGGTCAGGCATTCTTTGTCAACATGATTGACGGACCGGCAGGTACTGCCAACATACATTTTAACAACAGCATGAGAAGTAAAACGCACAATAATTCACAGTTTTACAAATCGTCAAACACAGCTGAATCAAAAAGAATTTGGATTGACTTAGTCAAAAATACAGGAGAGACATTCAATATTAGAACTTTAGTGTCTTATGTGCCTGGAGCTACAAATCAAAATGAAAGATTGTTTGATGCGGTTAAGGCCAAAGGATTTGGTACAGATTTTTACTCCGTTTTAGATGGTGAATCATATTTGATTCAAGGGCGTCAGTTGCCATTTGACCTACAAGATCAAGTGCCATTAGGTGTCAATATTCACACCGCGGGAACCTACCAAATTGCAATTGGTGCTTTGGAAAACATGGAGAATCAAACCGTTTATATAGAAGATAAATTATTAAACCAAACGGTAAGCATTTCCAATCAACCTTATGAATTCACATGTGTTTCAGGAAGACATGAAAATAGATTTGTTTTAAAATTCACAAATGAAATTTTGGGACAGGAAGATTTTAATGTATCTGATAAATTAAAAGTTTTTGGAAAAGAGGTGTTACAAGTGCAATCCAATGCAGATCAAATTGTTGAAGTCACTGTTTTTGACACCACAGGGAAGTTAATCGTCAGAAAAAGAACAACGGGTCAATTGGTTTCATTGCCAGAGATTCACAAGGCGAATGCAAGCCTACTCATTCTGGTCAAGCTTGGGAATAATCAGACCAAAACAATAAAATATATTTTTTAATACCTAAAAAGCGATCCAATTTTGGATCGCTTTTTTTTTGTATTATAATATAATAAAATGTGTCTTAATGTTTTGAAATTCAATGATGTAGTGAAATAAGTAGTACCTTATTCAGAAATGCCATGATTAAGAAGTTACTTTATTTAAATGCAGTCCTTTTGATCTTTTATGCAGCACAGGCACAGGAATTACCTTGCTTCGTTGAAAATTTTGAAAGCATAACTACAGGACATGCAGAGGGTACCCAAGGCTCAAATAGTTCTTGGGATGGAAATGATAATTTTCCATACGTTGAAAGTGTTTATAGAGCTGGGCAAGCCGTTCGCATTGGAACAGCAGCCAGAAGTGGCGTCATGACCAGTAAACCAATCCCTTTGCTTTCCACTACCATTAGAATCGTTTTGGAAATAAAAGGTTGGACCAATATTGAGGGATTTTTAACAGTGCAAATTGGGGGACAAGTTCAGAACATCATTTATGACAATACGCTAAGTGAAGGGTTTAGAAGTTATGAAGTACACTTTTCAGGGATTGATATCAACCAAAATACACTCTCACTCCATCAGGAAAGCGGACGCTGTTTCATAGCGGACATCAAATTGTATTGCCATAATACCTGTGTTTTAAACGCTGAATTGGAACATTTTCCCACAAGCGGTCCTTTGGGTACCCAAATAACAATTGCTGCTCCAGATGTGGATATTTCAAACGCAAATTTATATCACAACGGACTCTTAATCCAACCAGATTTAATCCAGTCAAACAAACTGCAATTTGTTGTGACAAGTACGGAACAACAGAGTTCTTATGTGCTTCAAATGCCCAATGGATGTCTGTATCCCTTTGTTTTTAACCACTTGCAATCCTCAGTTACTGGATGTACTCAAGAATCATTATTTTCAGATCTCATCATTTCTGAAGTTTTTGACGCCACCGTTAACAACATTTGGTATATGGAATTTTACAATCCAACAGCAGAAATGATTTATTTGTATAATTATTCCGTTCAACGCTTCGCAACCGTTGGGGATGAACTTCCAACACGGGTACTTCAATTTGAAGCCCAGCATACCGTTGCACCCAAGTCCACATTCACTGCGCAATTTGCCAATTTCGCTTCTGCAGAAACGTTGACCTGTAATACGCCCTTGGATTGGTACAATAACGGTCCCGGAATAAATGCTTTGGATGAAATTAGACTCTTAAAAAATGGACAGCTGCTTGATGTTGTACACGCACCAGATTGGATTGGGTATTCCATTTATAGAAATCCCCAATTCCAAGGACCTGCTGCAGTATTCAATCCCTTACATTGGGATGTGTTTGAACAGGAACGCTGTGAGGATTTGGGAGCTTATGCAGAATTGCCAGATGTCCCTGTGCTGAGCAACCAAGCGGTTCCTGCAGTAGATTGCACCACCACAAGTTTATCCCTAGTCCCCCATATTGATTATCCCGTCGGTTTTCAGGACACGCCCATATTTTCGTGGTTTGTTTTAGATTCCAGCTGGGTTCCAATAAATGATACTATTGAATTTGACGGTTTTGATACCCCTGAGCTCGTGGTTTATCAACCTTTGAATTTTATAAACAAACAATTTTTTATGACCATGTCTTTTGGGGAATCCTGTATCTTGTATTCACAAGTTTTTAGAATCACTTCAGATCTGACAACCACCTGGAATGGCGTCGCGTGGTCAAATAATTTGCCCAACATGAATTCCATTGCGGTTATTGATGCCACTTACAATACCCAAATAAACGGAGCATTGGAAGCTTGTATACTTTCAGTAACTCCTCGTGGACAGTTGTATGTAAATTCATTAACAACCGTGTATGTAGTAAATCAAGTATTGAATAGTGGGGTATTTGTAATTGAAGATCATGGTCAATTAATTCAACACAATAATGAAGCAGTAAATTCAGGGGCTATTATGTACCACAGAAAAGTTACCACAACAAAAGAGGACTATGTGTATTGGGCATCTCCTGTAGCTTCTTTTGCGTTGAATGCCATTTGGCCCGGTGCTTCTACAAACACAATGTTTGCTTGGGCTCCAACACAAATTTCGCCCTTTGGTGATTTTGGGAATTGGATTCCATACCATGGATTCATGCAACCTGGTGCGGGATATATTGTAAAAACGCCAGTTAATTCTTTACAAGCGGTTGAGCAGCAGGTAACTTTTGAAGGAAAGCCTAATAACGGATTTATACAGCAAATTGTTGCTCGTGGAAATTACACAGGGGCACCTTATTTAAATCCGCAGTCAAATGCATTTATAACTGCGCTCAGCGATAATTTTAATTTGTTGGGCAATCCATATCCCTCCGCAATTGATGCCCGCTTGTTTTTGGAAGAAAATCCCATACTACAAGGTCATATCTATATTTGGACACATCAGCAAGCGCCATCTGCTGCTGTTGAGAATCCTTTTTATGGGAGTTATTTATACAATTACGCATCTTCAGATTATTTGATATACAACGGTTCAGGAAGTTCCATGGGGCCAAATACATTTGATGGAAATATTGGAACTGCACAGGGCTTCTTTGTAGTTCTTCAAGACGGTGCTGCTGTGGAAACTGCGGTAACTTTCAACAATCAAATGCGGACATCCCACACTCAAGATACCAAGTTCTATAGACAAGCAGCTATTTCAGAACAAAAAATTTGGTTAGATCTTCACGCACTTGACCCACCATATGTGTACAGTAGGCTTTTGTTGGCTTTTTCTCAAAACGCCAGCAATGCTTATGATAAATGGTATGATGCCGCATTAAATCCGTCTGAAAATTTAAGTTTCTATACATTTATTGACAATGACAAATACATCATTCAAGGGAGAAAAGCGCCTTGGTCCGCTTCAGATCAAGTTGCCCTGGGAATGCAATTGCCAAAACCCGGAAATTACAGTATAAGTATGCCGCATCTATCTGAACAATTTCAAGAGGAACCTTTGATGGTAGTGTTGGAAGACAGGCTGAGAAACACAGAGACAAACCTCCTACTGGACAAATATGATTTCTATGCTGCTGACGTTGTTGATTCGCGTTTCTTTCTCAAAATAAAACAATCAAATTTGTCAATTGTGGAAACCTCCATAGAATCATCGGTCCGCATTTATGGCATATCAGATAAATGGGTAGAATCCAAAATAAAAAAGATGGACAAAATTTATATTTATGAGTTGACATCCAGGTTAATACATCAACTTCAAGTGGATGACCACCACATCAAATTGCCGCATTTACAAAGAGGTAATTACCTGTTGCAAATTCAATTTAAAGACACATCACAGATACATGTTAAGTTGAGTAAATAAAAAATCCTCTTAAAAAGAGGTTCTTATTGTATGTTTAGGCGTTTATGGGTATTGATGATGGCCATTTTATTTTTGTAGTCAATCCATTCTTGTCCCAACTGTCTGCGTTTAAAATTGTCATAGTGACGCATGATAAATACATTGTAAGCAGCCTTTGCTAAATTGCTCAATTTTCTAGGAAAAGCTCTTAAACTCATGGAGAATCCTGGAGTCAAATATTTCATATAGTGCCAGTAGCCTTCAGGCATGAAAAGCATTTCACCGTGGTTGAGTTCACATACAAACGCTTCTACATTTTTAAGCGCTGGGAATTTTTCATAGTCCGGATGATCAAAATCAATATCCTCACGAGATATTAATGCATGTGGTACTTTATACATATACGGCGTTTGGTCCGGATGTAAAATCATACAGCGTTTTTTTCCGTGAAAATGGAAGTGTAGTATATTGGAATAATCAATGTCAAAATGCATAAAAACCTTGGAATTCTCCCCTCCAAAAAACAACATAGGAAGTTGTTTAACCAAGCGTAAACCAATGTCAGGCCACTTAAAATCATTTTTTAAAATAGGCACTTCCTTCATTAAATTATATAAAAAGATGCGGTAATTTGTAGGTTTGCTTTCCAACAAATCCACATAGTCTTTCATTTTCATTTCAGCATGAGCCTGATTGAAACCGTCCTTATGCGTTACAGGTCTGTCGTCATATAAAGGTACTGTTTTGTCTCCAGCAACCTGTTTAATATAATTGAGGTGCCATTTTTGATATGCTGGCCAATCAGAAGTTAATTGCTCTATAACTACGGGTTTTTGTTTCTTCACGTAGTTGTTGTAAAAATCTTCCTTACTGATGGTTTTAACTCGTTCAATTTCTTTTAATTGCATAAAAGTAGTGTTAAATTAAAAGTACGTGTAATTGTTTTTTATCTGTATTTCAAAAGCATCCCAAAATTACTAAC
>JAGHSS010000344.1 GCA_018065745.1 Candidatus Neoflavobacterium equi
AAGGATGGTAGCGGCATCCTTTTGGGTGGCGCGCCACCCAAAAGATATAGCGTACAGCCTGACGCATTTCATGAGCGCAGCGAATTTAAATGGGGAACGCCCATAAAAAAAATCTCCATATTGCTATGAAGGTTTTTGGTGATCTGTGGATCATATATTACATATCCAATCCTAAAACTTTTGAAGTTTTGATTGTCATTTCTTCTGTTAATGCAGCATTGTCGCGCAATTTTGTTCCGTAAGATGGGATCATCTCTTTGAATTTTGCTTGCCATTCTGGTGATTTTGCTTTTTCTGGGAAGCAACGGTTGATCAAGTTCAACATGATGGTTACTGTTGTTGATGCTCCTGGAGATGCTCCTAAAAGTCCTGAAAGTGAACCGTCTGCTGTACTGATAACTTCAGTACCAAACTGTAAAATTCCTTTGCCATCTTTGTCTTTTTTGATGACTTGAACACGTTGTCCAGCCACTTCAATTTTCCAGTCAGAAGATTTGGCATTAGGGAAAAATTCTCTCAATGACTCCACTTTTGCTTCTTGAGATTTCAATACCTCAGTGATCAAATATTTAGTCAAATCCATGTTACTCATTCCAACTCCCAACATAGAAGAGATATTATCTGCTTTTATTGAAGAGAAAAGGTCAAAATATGAACCATTTTTCAAGAATTTAGTTGAGAAACCTGCATAAGGTCCAAACAAAAGCGCTTGCTCCCCGTCAATTGAACGTGTATCCAAGTGAGGAACTGACATTGGAGGAGCTCCAACTGCAGCTTTACCGTATACTTTTGCATGGTGTTGTTTGATGATTTCTGGATTGGTACAACGCAACCATTGCCCACCAACTGGGAAACCTCCAAAACCTTTAATTTCAGGAATATCTGCTTTTTGCAATAGGTGAAGTGAACCACCTCCTGCTCCAACAAATACAAACTTACCGTTTACTTTTGTTGTGTTTCCATCAACATCTACTTCTAAATCCCAAGATTTATCTGCAGCACGGTCAATAGATGTAACATCAGCATTGAAGTGTAAACGCACACCTTCTCTGTTTTTAAGATCGTCAAAAAGCGAACGAGTCAATGCACCAAAATTCACATCTGTACCAAGACTCATGTGTGTGGCAGCAATTTTTTCTCCGTCTTTTCTACCATCCATCAACAAGGGTGCCCATTCTTTGATTTGAGTAGGATTTTCTGAATACTCCATTTTTTTGAAGAAATGCGATTGCTGCATTGCCTCATAACGTTTTTTCAAGAAAGAAATATTTTCGTCTCCCCAAACGAAACTCATGTGAGGAACACTTTTGATAAAATGACTTGGATTTTTTAAGATCCCCTTTTCTACTAAATAAGACCAGAATTGTCTAGAGTTGTCAAAAGATTCACAGATGCTGATGGCTTTTGAAATATCAACAGAACCGTCTTTGGCCTGAGGCGTATAGTTCAATTCACAGAATGCAGAGTGACCTGTACCTGCGTTATTCCAAGCATCAGAACTTTCAGTAGCTGCGCTACCAAGTCTTTCATAAATCTCTATTGTTAAATCTGGTTGTAGTTCTTTAAGTAATAAACCTAAAGTAGCACTCATAATTCCAGCTCCTACTAGAACTATGTCAGCTTCTGTTTTATTTGTTGTGGTTGCCATTTAAGTATTTTTAAAATGCAAATTTAAAGTTTAAAC
>JAGHSS010000392.1 GCA_018065745.1 Candidatus Neoflavobacterium equi
CTTTTGAAGTGTCTAATTTAGATTGATTTTAATTAATTTATTGCGTTTTCTTCTCCCTTATTTTGAGATAATTAAGCTCTTTTTTTTGGGGGTTAACAGTATTGTTATTTTATTAATCTTGGTGTTGACAAATAATCAAAGGGACTTGTCAAAAACTACATTATGTACAAATTTGGTTATCCCTTTGGGATGGCATCGATTAATTTTTTGGTATACTCTTTTTGTGGGTTTTCATAGATTTGGTCTGCATCTGCCATTTCTTCAATCTGCCCTTTGTTCATCACGATGACTTGGTCTGACATGTATTTGACCACGGCTAAGTCATGAGATATGAAAAGGTAGGTAAACCCAAAGTCTTCTTTTAATTCATTTAATAGGTTTAAAACCTGCGCTTGTACAGAAATGTCCAAAGCGGATACAGACTCATCACACACAATCAATTTGGGCTGTAGCGCAATGGTGCGCGCAATCCCGATGCGTTGTCTTTGACCTCCTGAAAACTCATGAGGGTATCTGTCAAAATGAGAGGCGTCCAAACCTACACGTGCTAACAATTCCAAGGTTTTGGCCTTGCGTTCCTGGTCGTTTTTGTATAGTTTGTGTACCTGCATTGGTTCCATAATGGCTCTACCAACAGGTATTCTTGGGTTTAGTGAGGCATAGGGATCTTGAAAGATGATTTGTATCTCTTTTCTGAGGGATTTGATTTCTTTGCTGTTCAATGTCAGCAAATCTTTCCCCTTGTAAAAAATGGATCCGGCTGTTGCCTTGTCCAATTGCAATATGGCATTTCCAAGAGTTGATTTCCCACATCCTGACTCTCCAACCAAACCAACGGTTTCTCCTTCATATACATTAAAAGAGACCTGATTCACGGCTTTAAACGCTACTTTTTTACCCCAAATGCCGTAATTGTTAAAATATGTTTTTTCCAAATTGCACACCTCTAATAGGGGAGCACTTTCATATATCTTGGCTTGTTTGAGCTTGCGTTCCAATTTTGTTACCTCTGCAGCTGCGGTATTTTTAGCTAAAAAATCCTGTATGGTGGGTAATCTTTTTAAGCGAATACTTAAAGAAGGACGTGATGCGATCAACGCTTTGGTATATTCTTCTTTTGGGTTGGTAAACACAGATTTTGCGTCCCCTTGCTCAACAATCTCTCCCTTGTACATCACCAAAATTTTGTTGGCAATCTCTGATATCAAAGACAGGTCATGTGTAATGAACAAAATGGACATTTTTGTTTCCTGTTGCAACTCTTTTAAAAGGGCGATGATTTCCTTTTGTACGGTCACGTCCAACGCTGTTGTTGGTTCATCAGCGATGAGCAATTTGGGTTTGCAGGCAATGGCCATGGCAATCATGACACGTTGTTTTTGACCTCCTGATATTTGGTGCGGATATTTGTGGTACAAGACGGCAGGATCTGGCAATTTTACCTTGGCAAAAAGTTGCAGTACTTCCTGTTCAATCGCTGTGTTTGAAAGTGATGTGTGGGTCTTTAAAATTTCAGCAACCTGATTTCCACAGGTCATGGACGGATTTAAAGCACTCATGGGCTCTTGGAAAATCATCGCGATTTCCTTGCCTCTAATAGTTCTGTATTCTTGTTCTGAGATTTGATTTAAAAGTTGATCTCCATAAAGGATTTCACCTGTAATCTTGGTTTTTGTCTTTGGTAGTAATCCCATCAAAGCCATTGAAGTTACTGATTTCCCTGAACCTGACTCTCCAACAATTCCCACAATTTGGTTGTGTTGGATGGTGAAACTACTTTGGTGAATCACCGTGTTCCATTGGTTGTCTTTTAAAAAAGATACACTTACCTGGTTGTATCTCACTAAGGGTAATTCAGTTTCCATGCCTTTGTATTTGGTAATCAAAGATAAAAAAAAACTACCTTTCTCTGCGGGAAAGGTAGTTTTTAAATAAACAAACAAACATTTTACAAATAGCAACTATCAGTAATTTTTATGCAACATTGACCGTGTAATCTTTGACCAATGTTATTTTAACCGGTGTATTATTCATTAAATTATCATATACCGGACATCTTTCTTTTACTTCATCCATCCAAATTTTAAGATCGCCTAAGGAGGCGTTGGATGTGGGTTTGATGACCACGTCAATGTGACGCAATCCTGCTCTTGATCTTGTGGAAACTCCTGAATATTTCTTGGATTCTATCTCTCCAGAAATTTCAATTTGAATGGATTTCATTTCAATGGCTAAATCTTTGGCAACAAGTTTTCCAACAGCGTTGATGCTTCCCGCAATTCCCGATAACAAATAAGTTATTGGGCTTGCTGCTTCATTTTCTGACTGTTCAAAACGGTTGCTGATGTTCACAGAAAAATCATGTGATTTTACTACAAATTCATTTCCAGAACCAGTGAATCCTAATACGTTAACTGTTTTTTTAGTATTCATCTTTTTCGGTTTTATATGGTTTGTGATTGTGTTCTAACTTTAAAAAAAAAGGTCCCTTTTGCAGTTGCATCAGGGACCTTTTCATATCTATAACAAATAAAATTCTACTTTATTTATGGTAATGAGGTCCCGCAGTGAAATAAATCACAGTACACTTTTTGCACATTTGCATTGATGTATAATTGGTATATATCGTTTCCATAATTGGTGTATTAGTTAAAAAAAAAAGCCCCAGCAATTAGAGTTGCAGGGGCTATATATAACTAGAATTAATTCTTAATTTATAAAACAACAG
>JAGHSS010000150.1 GCA_018065745.1 Candidatus Neoflavobacterium equi
AAAAAAAATACATCTTCAAAATTAATTTTCTTGAACTTGGAGCGAAATGATGTTTTTTTTGATTTTTCTATGGTAAAAAATATACCCAATAATTAAGGAAAGACCTAACAAACACAAAACCCCCATCCACGTCATATATTGCTTTTTAAGGGCTTCCTGTTGCAATTTGCTTTTTTTGTGCAATTCAAGCAGTTCGTTGCTTATCGTGGATAGTTCAGAGCTCTTTACTTGATAGATGGCATTTTGGTGTTTTGTTTTATAATCGATATAGGCGTCATAGTCTCCCAAAGCCAAATAATTATCTGACATTAACTTGAATAATTCACGATCTAAAATCACATCTCCCACACCGTCAGACAATTGAAGTGCTTTTTTTAGGGTATCCATGGCGTTTGTAAAATTCCCTTCCAAGGTCAAAACGTTGGCAAGACCTTTTAAAGGATAGGCCATCAAAGATTTTGCGCCATATTTTTGCGCCAAAACAATGGCTTGTTGGTAGTAGTTTTTAGAAAGTGCAAGATCCCCCAATAAGACATGGGAATTCCCCAGATTGTAGTATACAATACTGCTGTTTAAATGCGATGATTTGGTTCCCAATGCTGTGTATTGTTTAATCGCCTTATTGAAAAAGTCCACTGCTATGGCTTCATCCAATTGTTCTCTGTAAATAAAACCTTTGAGCACATTGTTGTTGGCCATGATCAACAAGACATCTGTTGTTTTGTCAACACCTTCAATCTCCTTATCAGCCTCATTTAAAACTTGTAGAGCTTTGTCATACAGATGCAATTGATAATAAAGTACAGCATTTTTGTTGAGTACTTTGATCAACGAAAACTTTTGAGTCGTAATCAAGCCCAAAGCCTCTGTTAATGCCAATTGGGCTTCCTTGTAATTTCTCATGGAAACAAAGGCATCAGACCTAATAATATAAGCCTGTATCTTATCTGCGTGTATGGTTTTGGGATCTTCAATAATTTTTGCAGTCCCCTGAATTGCAAGCTGTGGATTTTCATAAACTTCCATCAACAACTCTTTTAAAAAGTCATGTGTTTTCTTGGCTGTTTGCCCTTGCATCACCTGAATAAATAAAAGTATGAAAAGCAAGAATTTAGTCTTCATGAGTAACAGCGGCTTTAGATTCAATTTCTTTTCTCAATAACTCTATGAAAACTGCTGGAGAGTTTCCTGTTATTTGTTTAAATATGGTTGCAAAACTGGAGTGTGAAGCATAGCCACACAATGCTGCCAAATAGCTAATTTTATAAGTCAAGTATTTGGGATCTGTCTTTAGTTTATCAATTAGGTAATTGATGCGCAACCTGTTTATGTAGAGGTTGTAATTAACTACATAATGTTTGTTGATGACTTCAGATAAATATTTTGTGTTGGTATCCATCAATGTTGCAAGAAAAGCCAAGGACATTTCTGAATTTAAAAACTTATTGGAACTTTCAAACTTTTTAAGCTTGCTCAAAATGGCTAGTTCTGTTTCTTCTGGAACAATTTGTTTGGTTGTTTGATCTTTCACAACAGCCACTTCAAATGGCTCCACTACCGTTTGAATTTCGCGTTTGGCATTAAACTCCTTGAATCGCGCCAAAGCCTGTTTGTGTTCCAAAACCATTTTGGATCTAAAGGCAAAAAAGCTCAAGAATAAAATCAAGATCAATAAGGAACCTATTGCGACCACGACATAGATCTGATATTTATTTTTTTGGATGTCCACCTTAGCGTCGAGCTCTGATTGAATCAAACTAAAAATAGTATTGTGGGCTTTTACCTCAATGGTATCAATCAGCTTATCATACTTAGCCATTTGCAGGGTGTAAGACGCATAGTTGGCTTTATGGTGCTGAGCAAGAGCATTTCTACTCAATTTTGAATAGATCTGTTGATTGATTTTGACATTATTCAAAATTTTGTTTTGCGCCAAAGCTGTAATCAGAAATTCGTCAGAACCTGTATAGTCCTTAGACAAGAAAGCCAAATCTCCTTTGTATATATAAGAGAGTGCGATGTAATAAGCATTAATTTCCGGCAGTTTTTTACATAAGTCAATGACCTCATTCAACGCCTTATCAGCAGCTGTGAAGTTTGATTTATGAATCCATATTTCATAGGTATACAAAACAAAAATGGCATCCAAATGGGGATTTTCCGCACGGGATTTTATATATGTTGGAGCATCTAATTTTGTACGCAAAGCATCAGCTTCAGCAAATTTTTTCTCCTTAATTAACAGAATAAATTTATGAATCTGACGTTCCAACTCATTCCTATGTCCCATGGCGTTGGAAGAATCAAAATGCATTGCGAAGGCAAGATCTAAGTATTGATTGGCAAAATCATACAAACCGATGATGCGTATAATGTCCGATTTTAAGAGGTAGAGATCAAATTTATTTTGGTCGCTCAACAAAGCCTCGCTCTTTCCTGATTCAAAGGCATACTTCATGGCATCATCATAATATCCCTGGTTGAGATAAGTCTGAGCGATGATGAAATTGGATTCAAATTCATCCTGTACAGAGGTAGAGTTATTCAAACACACCACAGCTATTTTTCTTGCTTCTTCTGGATGCTTAACGCTTAAACTTTTGGCTTTTTTGTACAGCATTTGGTTGCTTTCATTAGCATAAGAGCTGAAGGAAAACAACAGGAGAAAAAGAATAACAAAGGTATTTAATAAATTTATCTTAAAACGGAACACTTAGGCTGATTATTAATAGACTTGAAAGCAAATATATATTAGAATCTTTAATAT
>JAGHSS010000372.1 GCA_018065745.1 Candidatus Neoflavobacterium equi
CTTATTGATTGGATCTCTTCTTGCCCACTGGAATTTGCATACTCAAATGGTTTTTCTTTTTGGGGTGTATGGCTGCGGGTCACACGCCCTTCAGTAAACGAAGAAAAATTTTTATTGCTGTCAACTCCATAGGCAATATATCCCTCAGGCAGTACAAAACTAATTTCATTTGAGCTTTCCACTATGGAGGTACCTTTGGGAAATGAAAAAGAAAAATAATCTAAATTTTCATCCAAAGTTCTTGTAGATGCACCAGATGCATTAACCAATTGTGCTCCAATATTGTTTTCTAAATCTAGTGGATCACTTGAACAAGAAAACAACACGATGAGTAGAAACGAAAAAAAGCATTGAATCTTTCTGGTTTTCATACGTGTAGGTTTTAAAGTTAATCCTCTAACATACAGTTATTTAAACTATCTTCATATTGGTTTTCAGCTAATTTAATTATTAATGGTCTTGAGGTCGCTTTCCACATCTTTCATAATAAATGAAAATAGCGACGTTCCATAAACTATCTAAATGAAAAAACCTCCAACAGTAGGCTACTTGTTGGAGGCTGTATCTATTTAACATCATATATAAAGAATAAAAAAAGTTTTTCACCAGAGGCTACTTTTTCTGAGCAATGAAACTAATAATCAAAATCTGCAGGGCGTGGTACATCATGATGGGCAGGAGAATCAATCCCAAATAGGGACTTTTGGCAAAGAGGACGGCAGAAAATACCGTTCCGTGAACCAGTGATTTCTTGGACCCGCAAAAGGTAGCTGTAATTTGATCTGCTTCAGAAAATCCCAATGCCTTGGCGGTTTTTTGAATGAGTTGGTAAGCGATGAAAAACACGAGTAAAACCACGACCAACAATCCGCCTAAAAGCGGCCATGAAATGGATTCAAACAGTCCATCAGTAAAGGCAGTAGCAAAACTCTTGTAAATGATCATTAAAATGATGGATTTGTCAAAGTAATTCAATGCGGTAGCATAGCGCATGGCCCAAGCTCCCAAAAACTTTTGTAACAACAGTCCCAAACCAACGGGCAAGAGTATTTGCAACAACAAATCTGTATACACTGAAGTGAGGTCAAAAGCGGCAGCGTTGGCGTCTACAAAAAGCCCCATCCAAAGTGGCGTGATTGCAATCCCAATGATTCCTGAGATGCTGGCATTAAAAATAGCGGCCGCAACATTCCCCTTGGCGAGTGAAACCATCACGACAGAGGAGGAAACTGTGGACGGCAATGCCGCCATGAAAAACAATCCCAACCACAGTTGTTGGTAAAGGGCTGCAGCGGGTGCAAAGGGTTTTAACAAGAGAACGAGGAGCGGAAACAACACAAAGGTGGATGCCTGTACTAAAACGTGCAATTTCCAATTGGAAAGTCCCGCGCGCAATTTGTCAGGACTCAGTTTAAGACCGTAGAAAAAGAAGATCAAAGCAATGCCCCAATGGCTGATGCTGTCCATGGAAATGGGGGAATTGGGTGTTCCAAAAAACGGAACGAAATATGCGAGTACCACCGTTGCTAGGATGCTGAGTACAAAGCCGTCGATTTTAATTTTCATGGTCTGTTCATTTTGTGCGTGTCCGCGTTAGCGATTGAAGCGGCATCCTTTTGCTGGCTTCAGCCAGGAAAAGATATAGCGGAAAGCGCGACCTCCCCTTTTTTTGGGGAGGTAACGCCCTTATATTACTTTTGGATATCAGTGATGTAATCTGGAAATATCTTACCGGGATTCATTATATTTTTTGGATCAAAAAGTTGCTTGATCCCCCACATCAAACGGAGTTGTAGATCTGAAAAGGCTATGGGCATATAATTCTTTTGGACCAGGCCGATGCCGTGCTCTCCTGACAGGGTGCCCTTGAGAGAAACGGTGAGCTCAAAAAGCTCCTTGATGCCCAGCGGGACTTGGGTTTGCCAAGCTTCCTCTGTCATGTTGCCCTTGATGATGTTGATGTGCAAATTCCCGTCTCCGGCGTGGCCATAACACACACTTTGGAAGCCGTACTTGGATCCGATGGCTTTCACACCAGCCAATAATTTTGGCAATTCATAGCGGGGCACAACGGTGTCTTCTTCCTTGTAAACGGAATTGGCTTTGACTGCTTCTGCCACGGCTCTGCGCATTTTCCAAAGGGCGTTTTTCTGATCCTCAGTGTCGGCAAAAAGGATTTCATCCAATTCAAAGGCCTCCAGTACTTCAGCAATTTTTTCAGCTTCAGCAAAAAGGACATCCTGGTGGGTGCCGTCCACCTCAATCAGCAAATGTGCCTGGATCTTTTCTTGAACGGGCACCTGTACTTCCGGCATGAATTTAAGGGTCCAATCAATGGCGTCGCGCTCCATAAACTCCAATGCGCTGGGCACAATTCCGGCTCTAAAAATGGCTGAAACGGCCTCACATGCCTGAGATGCACGGTAAAAAGGAACCAGCATCAGGATATTGTGGGGATTGACGGGAACGACTTTGAGCACAATGGTGGTGATGATTCCCAACGTGCCCTCACTGCCCACCATCAGCTGGGTGAGGTTGTAACCTGTGGCATTTTTCAAGGTGTTGGCGCCGGTCCAAATAATGGATCCGTCAGGCAAAACAACCTCTAAATTGAGGACGTAATCACTGGTAACGCCGTACTTAACTGCACGGGCACCTCCTGAATTTTCTGCCACATTCCCACCAATGAAACAGCTTCCTTGACTGCTGGGATCCACGGGATATGAAAGGTTGTGGGTGGCCAAGGTATCCCTCAAAACTTGGGTGATCACACCTGGCTGCGTCGTGACTTGAAGGTTCTTTTCATCAATGTTCAAAATCTGGTTGAAGCGTTCCATCGCGATGGCAATACCGCCGTGAATGGATAGCGCTCCCCCACTCAATCCCGTGCGGCCGCCAATGGTGACCACGGGCAGGTCAAAATTATGTGCAATTTTTACGCAGGCTGCAACCTGTGCTGTATTTGCTGGTTTGACCAAAACTTGAGGCGGATATTGCAGGTTTTCAGTCTCGTCGTGTCCATAGTCCTGAAGGGTGGCTGTATCTGTAAACAAAAACGATTGACCTACTGCCTCTTGGAGTAGATCAATCGCTTGTTGGGGTATTTCTTTAAAAGTAGCATGCATGAGAATAACATTTGGTATTCTCAAATTTACTATTTATTTGGTTGAGGTGTATATCTCAAATACGGTTTTATTTCACGGTGTCCTTTAGGGAATTTTGCATCGATTTCTGCCGTTGGAATAGCAGGCGCTACAATCACATCTTGACCGTCTGTCCAGTTTACTGGTGTTGCAACTGGAAACTGACTTACCAATTGTAAAGAGTCAATCACACGTAAAATCTCATCAAAATTTCTTCCTGTAGAAGCTGGATACGTCAAAGTCAATTTGATTTTCTTGTCTGGTCCAACCACAAATACAGAACGCACAGTGAATTTGTCATTGGCATTTGGGTGAATCATGTCATATAAATCTGCCACAACGTGGTTTGGATCTGCAATGATTGGAAATTTCACAGCCACATTTTGAGTTTCTTCAATGTCTTTGATCCACGCTTTGTGAGAGTCATTATCATCTACACTCAAAGCGATTACTTTTACATTGCGAGCGTCAAATTGCGCTTGGTAGTTTGCTACCATTCCCAATTCAGTAGTACATACCGGAGTAAAATCTGCTGGATGAGAAAATAAAATTCCCCAAGAATCTCCTAACCACTCGTGGAAATTGATGGTTCCCAATGTTGTATCTGTGTCAAAATTTGGTGCTATATCTCCTAGTCTAAGTGTTGCCATAAGAACTGTTTTTAAAGTTTAACACAAAGTTAAATAAAAGAAACTTATGGAGAAACTTTTTAAATACATTAACTCTTATTTATCATTTTTGACGTTGGGTAAAAAATAGGTAATTATCCCAATCAGCGGTAAAAACGCCGTGATAGCATACACACTTTCAATGGAATACAAATCTGCAAAGTACCCTAGGACCGCAGAACCGAGTCCGCCCATTCCAAAAGAGAAGCCAAAGAACAAACCGGACAAGGTTCCCACTTTATTGGGCATCAATTCTTGAGCAAAAACCAAGATGGCAGAAAAGGCAGAGGACAAAATCAACCCGATGATGATGGACAAAACAAACGTCCACTGAAGGGAGGCATAAGGCAAGAGCAAGGCAAATGGAGCGGTTCCAAGAATGGAAATCCAGATGACGTACTTTCTGCCAATCTTATCGCCTATTGGTCCACCGATCAAAGTACCCAAGGCCACAGCTCCTAAAAACATAAAGAGGTAATACTGGGCTTGAACGGCGGTAAGCGCAAATTTGTGCATCAGGAAAAAGGCGTAGTAATTGGTCATCGAGGCCAGGTAAAAAGCCTTTGAAAAGATCAAGACCAACAGAATTGCGATGGACCTTTTGACCAATTGTGGAGACAAAATCGCCTGTTTAACAGCGGCAGCCTTTTTGATGGATTGCTCCAATTGCTTTTTATACCAACGTCCCACCAGAGTTAAAACAACAAAGCCCACCACGGCAACGACCAAAAATTTAAGCACGTGGATTTGGGTGTGCGGCATGATGTAAAGCGCGACGAGTAAGGGACCTACAGCAGTTCCAAAATTACCGCCCAACTGGAAGATGGACTGGGCAAGACCACGGCGACCACCAGAGGCTAAAAAGGCTACTCTACTCGCTTCTGGATGGAATATGGATGAACCGATACCGATGATGGCACAGGAACACAGGATCAAGACATAAGAACTGGCAAAAGCCAAGGACAACACCCCAAGAAAAGTACATATCATGGCAAAGGCCAAGGAATATGGCTTTGGGAATTTGTCTGTATAGGATCCTACAAAGGGCTGCAACAAGGAGGCCGTGACCTGATATGAAAAAGTGATAAACCCAATTTGTGTAAAACTCAAATGGTAGTTTTCCTTGAGCATCGGGTAAAGGGACGGGATGATGGCCTGCATCATGTCGTTCATAAAGTGAGCCGAGGCAATTGCAAAGAGAATGGCAAACACCGTTTGCTGTCCTGCGGCCTTGGGAATGGAATTTGTAATCTGTGACATTTTATATTTTGCGAATAAAAATTGTTGATGACTGTGCCTGAATCGGCAATAATATTTTTTGGTAAATGTATTAAATTGAACATTAGGGAGATGCATGCATCCCAGAATAAATGAGGTATGGGGAAGCAAAGCAAATAAATTTGTATTTTTACATACCATCAAAAATACAACCCTATGGACACGCCAACGGCTTTGAATGAAATGGACGGTATTCAACCGCCAGCCATCACAAGTAACGCAGCAATTGCTCACATCAAAAAACAGCGCAGAAAAGAAATTCCAGCGGCAGATTTGATTGCGGCCATTTGCGGCGGAGACAAAACGGCGCTGAGCCGTGGGATCACGTTGATTGAGAGTACCAACCCAGAACATCTTGCCAAAGCCAATGAGGTGATTGCTGGATGTTTGCCGTTTGCAAACAAGTCTGTCCGCATTGGCATTACTGGAGTGCCTGGGGTTGGGAAGAGTACGTTTATAGAATCTTTTGGAAAACTTTTGACCAGTCAAGGAAAAAAAGTGGCGGTGTTGGCGGTGGATCCCAGCAGTTCCATCTCCCACGGAAGTATTCTTGGAGACAAAACCCGCATGGAAGAATTGGTGCGCGATGAAAACGCGTTTATCAGACCGTCTGCTTCTGGCAACAGTTTGGGTGGTGTGGCGCGAAAAACCAGAGAGAGCATCATTCTGTGTGAAGCCTGTGGCTTTGATACCATCATCATTGAAACGGTGGGTGTGGGTCAGAGTGAAACCGCAGTGCACGGCATGGTGGATTTTTTCCTATTGTTGAATCTGGCTGGAGCTGGAGATGAACTTCAAGGCATCAAGCGCGGCATCATGGAGATGGCAGATGCAGTGATCATCAACAAGGCAGACGGAGACAATGTGAACAGAGCACGCATCGCAAAAACGGAGATCAACAGGGCTTTACACCTGTTTCCACCCAAGAATTCCGGATGGCAACCAAAAGTAATTACATGTAGTGCATTAAATAATGACAATATAAATGAGGTTTGGACGTTAATTCAAGACTATACGGCATGGACTCAAACCAATTCTTATTTTGAAAACAACAGGAATCAGCAGAGTCAATACTGGATGATGGACAGTATACAGGAACAGTTGCACGTTCACTTTTACAACCATCCCCAAATAAAAGATGCCTTGAATTTACAGAGTAAACAGGTGCTTAACAATCAAAAATCGCCCTTTTTGGCTGCTCAGGAACTGTTTGAAATGTATCTTCAATCTTTAGTGAAATAATGTTTAAAAGCCTAATTCTAACTTATTATGTTCTCATTATTCAAAAAATCTAAGAAAGAAGAACCTACGTCTTCACAGTCAACTGTGGTGACCAAAGAGGTGAAAATTCAAAAAACAGCTGCTGGAGCTGTGGTGAAATTAAGGCAACAGTTGGAGCTTTCCAATGGGATTTTTCTCTTGATGGAGAATGATCGCATCAAAGCGCCTTTTGACCTGCAATCCATTCAAAACATTTTTATCAACTACCAAGGAAAAACAGAAGACGGCATGAACGCCGTCAGTCTGGAGGTCATCACCGTGGATCACGAGCATATTTTTATTTATACCTATGCAGACGGATACAAAATGCTGACAGACGCTTTGGAGATGATCCCGAGTTTTGACAAGGCTACCTTTAAAGAATTGATTGGCTTGAAAACGCCTTTTGACGAGGCTTTACTGTACACCAAGGAAAAGGACAGCAAGGTGGATGCTTTAAACGATATTGATGTGCTGGTTGAAAAAATGCAACCTCAAAAGGAGGCCAAAGCCCCTGCACCTCCAATGCAACAACAACCCGATGTGACAGAATTGGTAACCAAGACGTTTAAAACTGAAAAAGCGACCGAGCTTTTGGGTAAAAACATCACCAAAATGGCACAACCGGAAACACCTGCTCCTGCACCTAAAAAAACGGAAGACGATTCTTTGGGTGGGTATTACAAGACGGATTATGTCAAAAACTTGGACAAGAAATATATTGATTACATCAAATTACCTGCTGGAATCAAAATCAATACAGATTACAACAGTGCTGCCCACGCTCCCATTTACACGCCTATGTGTTTTGATGAAGATGGAATTACTGGAGATGAAACTTTGTTGTGGATGCACAAAGACGGATCTAAATTGGGGATAGCAAACCAAAAATTTGCTTTGACCTTCAAACCGGATGGAATTTTAAAATTCAGACTTTCCATTCAGAAACAGGACGGAATACCGGTGAGCAACAAATTGGAAATGTACTTTAAAGACGGAAGTAAATTTGATGAAATGGAAGCTACTGACCCAGGACAGTTTGTATTGCAAACGCCAGACATCATGAAATTCACGAGAATATCAATTTCCACTTACAACTACGAAAAATAAACGAAACAGCCTTTAGGGGCTGTTTTTTTTATAACTAGGTTTTCCATATCGGGTTTTCTCAATTGAATTCTCAATTGAATTCTCCATTGAATTCTCCATTGAACACAGGGCATAAAAAAACCCCCTTAAAAAAGGGGGGAGCTATTAACTTTCTGCGTAACGCAACATTTCACGATCGTAAAATTCTCCTGCAGCAACAATCAAATGTTCCATTTCTGCTTCAATCTCTGCTTCATCGTCTTCATCAAGTTCTTCAATGAATTCTACTTCGTCATTTTCAAGATTGATCACAAATCTTGGAAATTCTAAGTGAATGATCAAGATGTCATTTGGGAAATCTGTATTGTCTGCTAAAACAAACTTTGGTAATTCCATAGTATTTAATTTAAATATCTTTAGTATATAAGAGCTGAAATGGATTAGACTTCAGCGATTTCTTGTTGTTCAATGAGGCGTTTGCTCATGTAATTAAAACGCAAATATAATAAAATTGCGGCAACTGTAAGCCCAATGCTCAAACCGATCCAAACGCCAACGGCAGCTAAATCTGTGTATAAGCCCAGGTATACTGACGTTGGGAAGCCCACCACCCAGTAAGCGATAAACGCAATAATGGCTGGGATTTTAACGTCTTGAAGTCCTCTTAGCGCTCCAAGTACAACCGCTTGAAGTCCGTCAGACAATTGGAAAACTGCTGCGATGAGCAAAAGGTTGGAGGCTATGTGTAGCACTTCCCTATTCTCAACCTGCAATACTGGATTTTCCATATCCAAGAAAAACTGAGGCAAAATGCCGTTCAAAGCGATGAAGAACAAGGCAAATCCCACTTCCAGCAACAAGGCCAAAAGAAAGATGGAACGGGCAACCGTTTTCAAATAGGTAAAGTTTTTCAATCCCTTTTGGTTTCCAACGCGAATCATGGAGGTCACACTCAACCCTGACGCAAACATAAAGGTTGCTGAAGCCAAGTTTAACGCAATCTGATTGGCAGCCTGAGAGGTTTTACCAATGGATCCACACAGCCAAACTGCAGACACAAAAAGAGCCACTTCAAAAAACATCTGCAATGAAGAAGGCACCCCAATGGCAGCAATCTTTTTGACCATGGTCATCTCTATATTTTTCAAGCTGAAATTCTTAAAATATTCTTTGAGCTTGTCGTTATTTCTCAGTTGAAAATGCATGTACAACACCAAGAAAATTCTGGAACTCACCGTCCCGATGGCTGCACCCATGATCCCCAACTTTGGAAAGATCCAAATTCCGTAAATCAACAAATAGTTGATTACAAAGTGGATGATATTTGAAATAATAATTGCATACATAGAGTATTTGGTCATACTCATACCGTCAGAAAACTGTTTGTAACCTTGGAACATCACCATGGGGATCAAGGAAAACGCCACAATGTCAATGAATGGCGACGCCATAGCAACGACTTCTGCCGGTTGGTCCATGAATTGAATGGCAGACTTGGACAAGTAAACCAAACCAAAGAGCAATAATCCCATTAACGTACACATCACCAACCCGTGGTGAAAGGTGCTGCGCACCCCGTCTGTATTGTTGGTTGCTTGATTTTGAGCAACAATGGGAGTCAATGCCGTTGAAAAACCAATACCCACAGACATGGCGATAAACACGAAACTATTTCCTAAAGAAACGGCTGCTAATTCTGTAGCACCTAGTTTACCAACCATGATATTGTCTACCAAACCAATCAAGGTATGCCCCAACATGCCCAGAATAATTGGATAGGCCAATTGGAAATTTCTGGAGAATTCTTGGGTGTATTGCTTTAAATTCATTCTAATTATTTTTTTGCAAAGGTAGCAATAATCTTTTGGGTTAAAGCCTATTCACTTTTAAGTTTTTCTCTGTAAAAAGCGATGTTTTCTTTAATATCTGCATCCAACTCTGGTTCCTTGATATCAGTGTATTGAGACAACAGATCCCAAAGGGTTTGAGCTACTAACAATCTTGCGGTTTCTTTGTTGTCTGCGGGAATAATATACCAGGGTGCTTTGGGTGTTGAAGTGGCGTTGATGGCTTCTTCATAATACTGCTGGTAGTCATCCCAACGGTCGCGCTCTTTTAAATCTCCGGGTGAGAATTTCCAGTTGTGTTTCTCTTTTTCCAAACGTCTCAGCAATCTGTCTTTCTGTTCTTCCTTGCTGAGGTTCAAAAAGAATTTAACCACAATGGTACCGTTGTTAACCAGGTGTTTTTCAAAGTTGATGATCTCCTTCATGCGCTGTTGCCAAAATTCTGGAGTCAAATCTTCAACTTGTTTGATGTTGGGCAGGTTCTCATTCAGAATATATTCCGGGTGCACACGGGTGACCAAGACGTTTTCATAATGCGTCCTGTTGAAAACGGCGAACTTACCGCGTTCTGGCAAGGCAATGTAGTGACGCCAAAGGTAGTCGTGTTCCAACTCTGTGCTGTTGGGTGTTTTAAAACTGTGGACCACCACGCCTCTTGGATTGAAATCCTTGAACAATTCGCGAATCAAACTGTCTTTACCGGCGGTATCCATTCCTTGAAGGCAAATCAAAACGCTGTATTTGTTGTGGGCATACATGGTGTCTTGGAGCTTGCCGAGGTCCTTTCTGATTTTTTCTAATTTCTTGGCTTTCTTTTCTTCAGAAATTCCCAAATCCAATTGGGTGGACAGATTCTTTAGTTGCACTTCTGTGGTGACTCTAAAGGTATTGGTGTGGAGGTCTTTCATAATCTTGTGTATTGTTTGTATAC
>JAGHSS010000059.1 GCA_018065745.1 Candidatus Neoflavobacterium equi
GTATTAAATCCTATTATAAACCAAAATATCTATGAAAAGAGTATTTTTAGCACTAGCCGTTTTATCTTTGACGCTTTCCTCTTGTGGAGCAAAAAAGAAAATTGCAGATTTAGAATCTAAAAACAAAGAGATACAAGATTTACTAAATACTTGTACCGTTAAACTTAACACGTGTTTGTCAGAGAAAGACTTATTAAACAGTGAGGTTAGCAGCTTGAGAAAAAACAACAGTGACTTGATTAACAATATGGGGAACATGACCACATTGACTAAAAAAGGAGCTGAAAACTTAGAGAAATCTTTGGAGTCTCTTAAGGAAAAGGATTTGAAAATTACAAGATTGCAAGATGCTTTAACTAAAAAAGACAGTGTTACATTGGCTTTAGTTTCTGCTCTTAAAAGTGATGTAGGTATGCAAGATCCAGACATTTCAATCAACGTTGAAAAAGGGGTGATCATGATCTCTATTGCAGACAATTTATTGTTCAAATCTGGTAGCTACCAAGTGAGTGATGGAGCAAAATCTGTATTGAGAAAAGTTGCTACTGTGATCAACAGCAAACCTGATTTTGAATGTATGATTGAAGGACACACTGATGATTTGCCAATCAAAAACACTGTACTTCAGGACAACTGGGATTTATCTGTTAAACGTGCAACATCAATTGTACGTGTACTTCAAAATGATTTGGGTGTAAATCCAAAACAATTGATCCCTGCTGGTAGAAGTTCTTATATTCCATTAGCAAGTAATGATACTGCTGCAAACCGCGCAAAAAACAGAAGAACTAAAGTAATCATTATGCCAAAAATTGACCAATTCTATGAAATGGTTGAAAAGGAAATGAAAAACTTAGAAAATAAATAGTCTTTGATATTTGATTTGTTTAAAAATGCACATTCTAAGAATGTGCATTTTTTTTGTGACTTATTTTAGCTTTATAAGTTACCGTCAGATCTCAATTTGCATATCATAATCTTCATAGAACAGATTTCAATTACATAATGCAATCAAAAGCGTTTCAAATAAAAATGCCCCCAAAAGTCAAATCCTTTTGAGGGCATTTTATAGTATGTAAAGCGGTAGTTTTAAATGTAAAATTCCCCTTTTCCAGCACGAATCAATTCCGGTTCATCCCCAGATAGATCCACGACTGTAGAAGCAACATTATCTCCATAACCACCATCGATAACCAAATCAACTGTGTTTTGCCATTTTTCAAAAATCAATTCCGGATCTGTTGAATATTCCAATACTTCATCTTCATCCTTGATAGAGGTTGAAACAATTGGATTGCCCAATTTTCGCACCAACTGCAAAATGATGTTGTTGTCAGGAACACGAATTCCCACCGTTTTCTTTTTTCTAAAATCTTTTGGAAGGTCGTTATTCCCAGGCAAAATAAAAGTATAAGGCCCTGGAAGGTGACTTTTCAAGATTTTAAAAGTTGCGGTATCAATTTGTTTCACATAATCAGACAGATTACTCAAATCACTACATATAAAAGAAAAATTCGCTTTTTCCAATTTCACCCCTTTAATCTTAGCGATTCGTTCCAAGGCTTTACTATTGGTGATATCACACCCCAAACCATAAACTGTGTCTGTAGGATAAATAATCAAACCACCATCCCTCAAAACTTTGACCACTTTGTCAATGGCAGCCTCATTGGGGTTTTCTTCATATATTTTTATGTACTGAGCCATAGCATCAAATCGTTTAGATAAAAGTAATAACGTTAACCGACAACTGTTAATTTTGCAAAACGCATTAATAATTTTTTAAGACCTCCAACTTCAAAGTTAATTTCAGCCTTTTTATCTGGGCCAACACCTTCAATGTTCAAAATCTTACCACGCCCAAAACGCTCGTGAAGCACCACATTCCCAACTGCCAAATTGATCTGGTCTTCTGTTGACAATTTTGCTGCTGTTGATCCCGTTACACTGGACAACGGCTTCAATCTGCGAATATTTGCAGACGGTTCAGGACCATCATTATTTTTTGGTGGTGTTCCAGAAACAGGTTTTACCTGTCTCAGTTTGGACTTGTCTACATCCCCAAAAATATCAGCGTTGATTTTGGGTTGGTAACGGTAATTCGTTTCCACCGGTGTCATGTATTCCAAATATTGTTCGTCAATTTCTTGAATAAATCTGGATGGATCACTGTCAACCAATTTCCCCCAACGGTATCTGGATTGAGAATAAGTCAAATATGCTTGATGTTCAGCACGTGTCAACGCCACATAAAACAACCTGCGCTCCTCTTCCAATTCTGCTCGTGTATTTTGTGACATCGCACTTGGGAACAAATCCTCCTCCATTCCCACAATAAAGCAGGTTGGGAATTCCAGTCCTTTTGCCAAGTGAATGGTCATCAAAGCCACACGGTCATCATCCCCTGTATCATTGTCCAAATCTGTTGCCAGAGCCACGTCCTCCATGAATTCATCAAGAGATCCACGTGCACCGTCCACCTCTTTTTGACCTTCAGTAAAGTCCTTGATCCCGTTCAGCAACTCCTCAATATTCTCCAATCTAGCAATCCCTTCAGGAGTACCGTCTTTTTTGAATTCTTGAATCAATCCCGTTTTTTTAGTAACATATTCTGTCAAGTAAAACGCATCTTGATTTTGATTTATCACCTGGAAATTGCGCACCATCGTCACAAAATCCTTTAATTTATTTTTGGTATTCGCCGTTAATCGCAAATCAATTTTATCAATATGCTCCATAATTTCAAATATGGAACGCTTGTAATGATTTGCCGCGACATTTAATTTTTCAAGTGTTGTATCCCCAATTCCACGAGCCGGATAGTTGATTACACGCACCAAAGCCTCTTCATCTTTTGGATTAATCACCAAACGCAGGTAAGCCAAAACGTCTTTGATCTCCTTGCGTTGATAAAAAGAAAGCCCCCCATAAATTCTGTATGGAATATCTCTTTTTCTCAAGGCATCCTCCATGGCACGTGACTGCGCATTTGTTCTGTACAAAATCGCAAAATCACTATTGGGTTTTTGGTGTTGCATTTTCCCGTCCCAAATAGTTCCCGCCACAAAACGTCCCTCTTCAGAGTCCGTCAAAGAACGGTGAATCTTAATTTTTGGTCCAGGCTCATTTGCTGTAAAAACGTTCTTTTCCAGCTTGGTTAAGTTTTTGTCGATGATGTTATTTGCAGCCTCCACAATATTTCGTGTCGATCTGTAATTTTGCTCCAATCGATACATCTGCACATTGTCATAATCCTTTTGGAAGTTTAGAATATTATTGATATTCGCACCCCTAAAAGCATAGATACTTTGCGCATCATCCCCCACCACACAAATATTTTGAAACTTGTCTGACAACGCACGTACAATCAAGTATTGTGAGTGGTTGGTATCCTGGTACTCATCCACTAAAATATATCTAAATCGATCCTGATATTTAGCCAATACATCTGGAAAACGCGTCAACAATTCGTTAGTTTTCAACAGCAAATCATCAAAATCCATAGCTCCAGATTTAAAGCAACGCTCCACATATTGTTGATAAATTTCACCTGTACGCGGCTTTTTAGCCATCGCATCAGCCTCCATCAACTCTGGATTATTAAAATAGGCTTTTACTGTAATCAAACTATTCTTGTAGTTTGAAATACGCCCCAAAATTTGTTTTGGTTTATAAATATCACGGTCCAACTGCATCTCCTTGATGATCTGTCCAATCAAACGCTGTGAATCCTGAGAATCATAAATAGAGAAATTGGATGGATAGCCCAATTTATCGGCTTCCATACGCAAAATTTTCGCAAATACAGAGTGAAACGTCCCCATCCAAAGGTTTTTAGCCTCTGCCGCACCCACAATTTGAGCAATACGGTGTTTCATCTCCTTCGCCGCCTTGTTGGTAAACGTCAGCGACAAAATGTTGAATGCATCAACTCCTTGATACATCAAATAAGCAATACGAATGGTTAACACACGCGTCTTCCCTGACCCAGCCCCTGCAATTACAATCATCGGACCGTCTTTTTGCAAAGTTGGAGCACGTTGGGCGTCATTTAACTGATCAATATAGTGTTGCATATCCTAAATTTATTTGCTGCAAAATTACACATTATATATGGTATAAAAAAAAACCGACGGTCCATTTGTGAACAATCGGTTTTTAATTTTATATTTTTACGGGCGTTCCCCTTTCCCTTCGCAAGCTGCGGGAAAGCGTCAAGCTTTCCGCTATATCTTTTTCTTGCGCTTGCGCTACAGAAAAAGGATGCCGCTTCAATCTTTAACGCTTGGGAAATCTCCAAATTCAGTTTAACTATTAAAATTCAGCCAGCGTTTCTATTATTTTTCGCTCCTCTTCCGTTGGAGTTAATCCAGAATTAAAGTCCCAATAATCATACTGGAAATTTGTATTGATGTTGTTCAAAGACTGTTGTGTATAAACGTCCTCCTTGTTGTACTTCATCAATTCTCTATCCCTACTTGTTGTAACAAAATAATTTTTAACCTCTATCTTGTCCACCTTTTTCTTTTTGTTCACATGGTCAATTCCTATTTCCTCCTTAGACGAATTCAAATAGTACAAATCCCCTTCCATCTTGTATTTGGCATTGAAAAAAGAGTGAAACATCTTTCCCTTTGTGATATTGAATTTAGTCACATCTGCATATTCATATTTGGATGGATTAATCTGTGAAATAATTTCTACAATCAAATTTTTCTTGTAGTCATAAATGATCTCAAAATCAGCTAGTGCTTCCTTAACATGGTCCATTACATTGATGTGCATCACATAAAGATCCGGGTTGGTATTGATTCCGCGCACCTGGAAATCATATTTCTTCAACGCCTTATTCTCCAAAACTACCTTTAAATAATTAAAGTCATAATAGTTAACTATCAAATTGTTCAGGTTGTAACCAATTGCATTTGCCCACAAACTTTCTTCTACCAAACCGTAAAATCGGTTTTGTTCCACCAAAATATCAGATTTTCTTGAACTGCCGTTATTGTAGATTTGAAAATTTAAAAGACCGTCATTAAAAGAAGAATAGACATTGTTTTTCTTGAAAAATTCCAAGACATAAATTTTTAAATTTATTGGAGTGGTAAGTGATTTTGTAGAGTTGGCAATCAAGTCTTCCAACAGCAATTGGGGATGAACTTTCGTAATGATGATTTCTTCCAGCTGTTTGTCCAATGGGGTCATATAAACAATATTCACCTTTTCTGTAAATTCAGCCGTGTTGACATATATGGGCAAATAATCCTCGTGAATAATTTCAACATCAGAATCTCCTGTAATAGAGAACTTAAAAACACCATCGTCATTACTCATTGCTGAGTTGCTATTTTTAAAAATCGTGATGGTTGCTTCTTTAACAACAACCTTGGAATTTTGATCTTTTAAGATCACTGTAAATTCCTTGTTTTGACAAGTCACTATCAGACTGCAGAACAATAGTATTGAGGTAATTAAAGATTTCATAATAATGAAGTTGTTAAT
>JAGHSS010000069.1 GCA_018065745.1 Candidatus Neoflavobacterium equi
ATGCGATACTGCGGTAGTTAGTTTCACAGTGTTCAATGAAATTGAAGTAGTACCAAATATTGTAGTGCCTTATACTCCTGGAAGTGGAACGACACCAAACGTGACTGAATTGCCTACCATAGCAGAGCAACCGTTAGTGCCAGTTACTCCAGAGAATCCAAATGGAAATGTAACGATTGTTCAGGTTCCTGAACCAAACAGTCCAATTACCATTAATCCTGACGGTACCTTGGTGGTTACACCGGGAACTCCTTCTGGATCTTATGATTTTGAATACACTATTTGCGAGGTTGGAGCAACTCCAGGAAACTGTGAAAACCAAACGGGAACGGTAATAGTTTCTAATACAATTGCAGCAACGAATGATACATTAGGTAACGTAGTTGCAGGAACAACTACTGGAGCGATTTTGAACAACGATACTTTTAATAGTGAAGTTGCGCAAACAACTAAAGTTACCATTGCCCAATTGGACGGACAAAACTTGGGAACAGTTAATCCTGATGGTTCATTTACAGTTGCTCAAGAAACACCAGCTGGAAGTTATGAAGTAACCTATCAGATTTGTGAGATTGGAGCAAATCCTGAAAATTGTACAACTGCTATTATATCATTTGTAGTAATTGAAGGACCAAAAACAACAGGTACACAAGTAGGAACGCAACCTGGAGTTCCTGTTACAGGACAAGTAGCTGTTACACCAGGATCTTCAGATGTTGTAGAAATAACAACTGATGCGCCAACAACAGTTCAAATTACGGTTCAACCTGATGGTACTTTTACAGTAGTTCCAGGTCCAGATTATGAAGACGGAGATGTGATTACCATTAACTACACAGTAGTTGATGAAAACGGATTGTCAACAACCGGAGTAATTACTGTAATTGTTTCAGAAAAACCGGCCATCGCATTAATCAAGACAGCGGTATTCAATGATGAAAACGCAGATGGTTTTGCTCAAGCAGGGGAGACGGTTTCCTATACTTTTGAAGTGACAAATACAGGTGATGTTACTTTGCGCAACCCGATGATCCAAGACGCTATGTTGGTAGATCAGCCGTTTGCAGTAACTCCATCAGTTTTAGCTCCGTCAGAAGTTGCATACATTACAATTAACTATGTATTGACTCAGGTTGATATTGATGCGAATCAAGTAAGCAACACGGCAACAGTTCATGCTGTAGATCCTAAAAACCGTCCGGTAACAGACATTTCAGGTTCACAAATTGACAATGATGACGTGACAGTATTGACTTTGGTTTCAAATCCAAAAGTTAGTTTACTTAAAGAATCGGTATATAATGATATAAACAACAATGGATTAGCTGATCTTGGTGATGCAATTTTGTATATATTTACTGTCAAAAACACGGGTGATTTAACATTATATGATTTAAAAATTCAAGATTCTGTTGTTTTTAATGGAGATATTGATGTAAATCCTTCCATTTTGAATCCAGGTCAAACAGGTACAGCTCAGCTGATGTATGCCTTGACTCAATCTGATTTAGATGCTGGAGTTGTGTTTAACACAGCAGTAGTAACCGGTGTTGATAAAAACGGTAATCAAGTGGATGACCAGTCAGGTACAACATTTGACAATGATGATTTGACAGAAACACCTTTGGTACAAGAATCGGGAATTGCCATTGTAAAACGCGTTGTTTTCAACGACGAAAACCAAGATGGAAAAGCACAAGTGGGAGAAACGCTTTCTTATAGTTTTGAAATTCAGAACACAGGAACAATCACATTGAACAACATTGTTGTGACAGATGATTTACCTGGAATTTCAGTATCAGGACAACCAATTGTAAGTTTAGCACCTGCTGCTGTAGACAACCAGTCTTATACTGCGGTTTATGTATTAACGCTTGAGGATCTTGTTAGAGGGTATGTTGACAACCAGGCCAAAGTAACTGCGGTAACGCCTCAGGGTGAAGTAGTGGAAGATTTGTCTGATGCAAATTCTATAACAGGAGAAGAACCAACGCATATTGAAATTGACGGTTGTAAGATTGAAGTTTTCAACGCGGTTTCTCCTGATTCAGATGGATACAATGATTTCCTTTACATACAAGGAATTGAATGTTACCCAAAAAACAGTATTGAAATTTACAACCGTTGGGGAGTTTTAGTGTATGATGTTAAGGATTATGACAATGCTAAAAATGCCTTCAAAGGTTATTCAGAAGGGCGTGTAACAGTGAACAAAGGAGATATGTTACCTGTTGGAACTTATTTCTACATTCTTAATTATGTAGATTTTAGTGGAAACACCCACAAATTACAAGGATACCTATATCTAAATAGATAAAATTATGTTTAAAAAAATCAGTTCGATACTTGCCATCTGTTTGGCAAGTATCTCAACTTTTGCGCAGCAAGACAGTCAGTACACCCAGTACATGTACAACACCATCAACATCAACCCGGCCTATGCAGGTTCAAGAGGAATGTTGAGTGTTTTTGGATTGCACCGCGAACAGTGGGTTGGTATGGACGGTGCTCCAAAGACCAATGCATTTTCTGTAAATGCGCCAATTGGAGATACGCGTTTGGGCGTTGGGGTTTCTTTTGTCAACGACGAAATTGGGCCTTCAACAGAAAATAATATTTCTGCAGACCTTTCTTACAGAATGACTGTTTCTGAGACTTACGACCTTTCATTTGGTATCAAAGGATCTTATAATATGATGGATGTAAATTTTTCTAAATTGAATATTTACAATACAAATGATCCGCGTTTCCAAAATAATATTGACCATTTGGACAAGTTGAATATTGGTGCTGGTTTGTATCTTCATTCAGACCGTACCTATGTTGGAGTGTCGGTTCCAAACTTTATTGAAGCCAAACACTATGACGACGATTCTTATGGTGTTGCTGAAGATAAAATGCACTTTTACGTTATGGGAGGTCACGTTTTTGACTTGAGCTATGCCGTGCAATTCAAACCTGCAGCCTTGGTAAAGGTTGTAACAGGAGCACCCTTGCAAGTGGATCTTTCAGCCAACTTCCTTATACATGAAAAATTGACATTAGGTGCTGCATACAGATGGGATACTGCAGTATCATTGATGGCAGGATTTCAAATTTCAGACGGGCTATTTGTAGGCTATGCTTATGATGCTGAGACCACCCGTTTGGCACATTACAATTCTGGTTCTCATGAAATCTTCTTGCGTTTTGAATGGCTGAACCGCGTCGGTAAAGTAGTCACTCCAAGATTCTTTTAATCAAAATAAACTATGAAAAAACATTATATAAAATTGGGGGTTATGCTGTGCTTCACCAGCTTAACATTTGCACAAAATATAAATAAAGCATCAAAAAACTTTGATAATCTTGCTTATGTTAATGCAACAGAGATCTATGAAAAGGTTGTGGCAAGTGGAAAAGAATCTGCAGAAATTTACTCTAAATTAGGAGATGCTTATTTCTTTAATGCGCAGTATGAAAAAGCAGTTACAGCTTACGCGAACTTGATGCGTTTGGAATCCAATCCTCCAGCAGCACAATTGTACAGATATGCAGTTTCTTTGAAATCAACAGGAAATTACAAAGATTCTGACATACAGATGGACCGTTTTGCCAAAGCAAATGCTACACAAAACACCAGTAAATTGTTTGTTGACCAAAAGAATTACTTGGATATTATTGCACGTAACTCGGGGAGATTTACAATTGAAGATGCCAAAATTAACGCTTTGCAGTCTGATTATGGAGCTGCATTTTACAAAGACCGATTGATTTTTACCACGGCTCGTGACACCGGTAGTTTCAGAAAGCGTGTGCACAAATGGACAGGGGAGGCGTTTACAACCTTGCACCAAGCAACTGTTGCTGCAGATGGTTCCTTGTCTGATGTCAAGCGTTTTTCAAGTACTTTAGATACTAAATATCACGAAAGTACGCCCGTTTTTTCACCAGATGGAAAAACAGTTTACTTTACCAGAAACAATTATTTCAACGGTAAAAAGGGATATGACGCCAACAAAATGGTGTTGTTGAAAATTTACAGTGCCACTTTGAAAGACGACAAATGGACAGACATCAAAGAATTGCCTTTCAATTCAAATGATTTCAACACGGCGCATCCGGCCATTTCTACAGATGGTAAAACACTGTATTTTGCTTCAGACAGACCGGGTACTTTGGGGTTGTCTGACTTGTATAGTGCAGGTATTTTGGGTGATAATACTTTTGGAGAAGTGACCAATCTTGGACCGCAAATAAACACGGAAGCCAGAGAGACATTTCCATTTATTGCACCAGATGGAACCTTGTTTTTTGCCTCAGACGGGCACCCAGGTTTGGGAGGTTTAGATATTTTTAGTGCGCATAAGGATGCCCATCAACAATACCGTTTTGTACAGAATATTGGCGCACCGGCAAATTCGCCTTACGACGATTTTTCTTATGCAATCAACGCGAATAAACACGGGTATTTGACTTCAAATAGAGTAGGTGGAGTTGGTTCTGACGACATCTATCGCTTTACTGAAAATCAGCCTTTACCACAGCAATTCACCACGCCATTATACGGTGTTATGATGGATGTTGAAACCCAAGAGGTGATGCCAAATACACCAATAAAAATTGTTGATGCAAATTTTCAAAATCCAATTGAAGTGGTTACAGACAGCCAGGGAAAATTCACAATTCCAGCTGTAGATTTAAACACTAAATATTATATTATTGCAGACGTTCCAGGGTTTGAACATTTTGAAAAAGCAGTGGAGCTTGATCAACCAACCCATATAACAGAGGTTGTAAATATTCCTCTTGAGCGCGTTGAAAAACCAGTTTATGTGGGAGCAGACTTAGCTAAAATGTTCCATATTGAGTTGATTTATTTTGATCTTGACAAATCAAATATCAGACCAGATGCAGCAGTAGAATTGGCTAAAATATTGGAAGTAATGAAACAATATCCAACCTTAAACTTGGACATCAGATCACATACAGACAGTAGAGCAACTGCTACATACAATGAGAAATTGTCATCTAGACGTGCTGCCTCAACAAAGAATTGGTTGGTTTCACAAGGTATTTCCCCAGACAGATTAACCAGTAAAGGTTTTGGAGAAACCCAACTTGTAAACGGCTGTGCAGACGGTGTTTCTTGTACAGAAGCCCAACACCAATTGAACAGACGCAGTGAATTTATCGTCACTAAAATATAAGGTCAAAGAAAATGCAGTACGTAAAGTGCTGCATTTTTTTTTGTTTTATATTTCTTTTGGGCGTTCCCATTCAATTTCGCTGCGCTCAAGAATGCGTCGGGCTGTACGCTTTATCTTTTAGTCGGCATGACCTCCCAAAAGGATATCGCTGCCATCCCTAACGCTTTGAAAACACTTATTACATTGATTTTAGTTACTGTTTAGATAATACAATTCGTTTTTCTCCAAGGCTGGTTTAAATGTTTGCACTTTTTGTTTTATGACTTGTTCAGGGTATAAAATACCCAAAAGGTGATCATATTCATGTTGGAAAATAACGGCAGTGTACCCTTCAATAGTTTCATCTTTTTGCACACCGTCTAGGTCTGTATATGCAACCCTAATAATCAAACTTCTGTAAACCATATCTGATTTTCCTGGAATGGAAAGGCAGCCTTCTTTACCATAACGAGTCACATCAGAATACCATGTGATGGTTGGATTTATACACATTTCAAAGGGCTCTCCAACCTTATCCAATCGCTTGACTAAAAATACTTTTCTGTTCAACCCAATCTGAGGTGCTGCAATACCAACTCCTTTGTGGTTGGGATCGTTTACAGTTTCCAACATTCTTTTGTATAGAAGGGATATGTTTTTGTCTTTAGGGTTTATTGGGATACTAGGCTTTAATA
>JAGHSS010000278.1 GCA_018065745.1 Candidatus Neoflavobacterium equi
ATATGAAAGTTCTATTGTTTATATTTTTAATAATTTGCACCCTTGTTTAGAAAATGTTTTCCAAACTTACATAAAAAATTACAAACGTGTACCTAAAAAACCTGTCTCTTTTTAATTACAAGAACATTGAAGAGAAAAATCTCGTATTTGATAAAAAAATTAACTGTTTTGTTGGAAAAAATGGAATCGGAAAAACGAACATTTTAGACGGTATTTACCATTTAGCCTACGGCAAAAGTTACTTCAATCCGCTTGCAGTTCAGAACATCAAACACGGAACAGACTTTTTTGTACTGGATGGCTGCTTTGTCAAAAACGACAAAGAGGAGCAAATTGTGTGTTCTATAAAAAGAGGACAGAAAAAAATATTAAAGCGCAACAATAAGGCGTACGAGCGTTTTTCTGAACATATCGGATTAATTCCGCTGGTGATCATCTCCCCTTCAGATCAGGATTTAATTATTGAGGGAAGCGAAACCAGACGTAAATTTATGGACAGCGTCATCTCCCAATACAATGCGTACTATCTACAAGAAATCATACAATACCAAAAAATCATCGCTCAGAGAAATGCACTGCTAAAATACTTTTTTGTCAACCGCACCTTTGACGCTGATACCTTAAGTGTGTATAACGATCAATTGCAAGGACTCGCAAAAAGCATTCATGAGAAAAGAGAAGTTTTTATCGCTGCTTTCCTTCCCATCTTCCACAATTACCACCAAAAAATCACGGGAGGACATGAGGATGTAGCGATTGTATACCAAAGCCAACTACAGGAAAAACCCATGTTGGAACTCTTAAATGAATCCATTGCCAAAGACCGCGCCATACAATATACCAGCTGTGGTGTTCACAAGGACGACTTGAGTTTTGAGATTGAATCACATCCCATCAAGAAGTTTGGGTCTCAAGGACAACAAAAATCATTTTTAATTGCACTGAAATTGGCTCAATTTGAATTTATAAAAACCAGAAGTGGGGTTCCACCAATTTTATTATTTGATGATATCTTTGACAAATTAGATGCATTTAGGGTCAGCAAAATTGTAGAAATGGTCAACGACAACACCTTTGGTCAGCTCTTTATTTCAGACACACACGCAGACAGAACTGAAGAAATTGTTAAGCAAACTTTACAATCATATACCATTTTTAATTTGTAATTTTACAACACAAATGAAACTAAACATGAAATCTATAAAATTTGCAATTTTTGCATTGGTGCTTAGCATGGCCTCTTGCCAAACAGAAGCTCAAAACTATAAAACAGTAGACATTCAAACCTTTGAAAATGGGTTAACTACTCCAAACATCCAAGTACTTGACGTTCGCACCCCAGATGAATTTGCCAAAGGGCATATTGAAGCGGCTAAAAACGTGGATTGGAACAATGCGAACTTTGAAAGTAACATTGCCTCTTTAGACAAAAACAAACCGGTATACATCTATTGTCTTGGCGGTGGAAGAAGTAAAAAGGCTGCCTTGAAAATGACAGAACTTGGCTTTAAAAATATCGTGGAATTGGAAGGTGGCTATATGAATTGGTCAAAAAACCACGCGGACAAAAACGCCAAATCACAATACACATTAGAAACATATACCCAATTGACAAAGTCAAACGCTGTAGTTGTGGTTGATTTTTATGCAGATTGGTGTGCGCCTTGTAAAAAAATGGCCCCTTACATCGCTAAACTTCAAAAGGAATATGAGGGGAAAGCAGCTATTGTTAAAATTGATGCAGATCAAAACAAACCCCTATTCGCCTCTTTAAACTATATGGGACTTCCAGTAGTTGTGATTTACAAAAATGGTGTGAAAGTATATGAGCAAGAAGGTTTTGTAAGTGAAGAGCAGATGCGTGAACAATTGACTAAATTATTATAAAAGCCAAACTCCATGCATATAGAAGAAAACTTCTCCCTTAAAAGGTACAACACCTTTGGAATTGAAGCTAAGGCAGCTCTTTTTGCATCCGTAGAATCTATTGATGAATTGAAAGAGGTACTGAATAAATTCCCTGAGGCAACTCCATTTATATTGGGTGGAGGAAGCAATATGTTGTTGACTCAAGACCTGAATAAATTGGTAATTCACATCAATTTAAAAGGCATTTCCATTGCTAGTGAAACTGAAGATAAGGTTTGTATTCAAGCTGCAGCTGGAGAAAATTGGCACGAATTTGTATTGTGGACCATCGCCCACAATTATGGAGGATTGCAAAATATGTCTTTAATTCCTGGAAATGTAGGAACTACTCCAATCCAAAATATTGGAGCCTATGGCGCTGAGATCAAAAACAGCATGGTAAGTTGTGAAGCATTGGAGATTGCGACTGGAAACATCGTGGTGTTTACCAATGAAGCATGTAAATTTGGTTACAGAGAGAGCATTTTTAAAAACGAGGTCAAAGACCAATACATCATTTTAAATGTCACCTTTGAATTGACCAAAACAAATCATAAAATCAACACCTCTTATGGGGCTATTGAAGAAGAATTGGCACGCCAAAACATCAGCAATCCCAATTTAAGGGAAGTAAGTGATGCTGTTATTGCGATCAGACAAAGCAAATTACCAGATCCAAAGGTTTTGGGAAACAGTGGAAGTTTTTACAAAAACCCCATAATACCGAGAATTCAATATGAGGAAGCGCTCAAAAAAAATCCAAATATTCCACACTACAACGTTTCAGAAACGGAAGTTAAAGTGCCTGCAGGTTGGTTGATTGAGCAATCTGGATTTAAGGGCAAAAGATTTGGTGAAGCTGGAGTACACGACAAACAAGCATTGGTTTTAGTTAATTATGGAGGTGCAACAGGCGCTGAAATGGTGGACTTATCCAAACACATTCAAGAGACCGTCTTCCAAAATTTTGGCATACACATTGAAGCAGAGGTAAATATCATCTGATTTTCCACATAAAAAACAGTAAAATCACTATACTTGCTATAGTGATTTTTTTATTACTTTTGCCACTCTTAAAACAAACCTATGCTAGCTATATTACTTTATGTATTTATTGCGATTATCGCACTCCAATTCATTTATTATATTGTTGTTTTTGGGAAGTTCACCTTCAACAAACCGGCACAAAAAAAGCCACATAACTTAGGCGTATCTGTCATTGTATGCGCTAAAAACGAGGCAGAGAATGTCAAAAATCTAATCCCAAAGTTATTGAGTCAACAATATCCAGATTTTGAATTGATCTTGATTGATGATGCATCAAGTGATGATACACTGGAGATCTTTGAAACTTTTGAAGCCCAATCAAACAAGATTCGATTGGTCAAAGTACAAAATATAGAGGCATTTTGGGGAAATAAGAAATTCGCTCTAACCCTGGGGATCAAGTCTGCTCGCAAAGAATATTTACTGTTCACAGATGCTGATTGCGTACCCAATTCTGAACATTGGATCAGTGAAATGACCGCTCATTTTACAGAACGCAAAACCATTGTTTTGGGGTATGGCAAGATTGAAAAAGTAAAGAAATCCTTCTTAAATAAATTGGTGCGCTTTGAGACATTACTCACAGCGGTCACCTACTTCTCTTGGGCTAAACACGGAAAACCATATATGGGTGTTGGACGTAATCTAGCCTATAAAAAATCAGAGTTTTTCAAGGTAAATGGTTTTATTGACCACATGAATGTCCGTTCAGGAGACGATGATTTGTTCATCAACCAAGCTGCAACTGCAGACAATACAACCATTGCATACACGACAGCAAGTTTTACCACCTCTGACGCTAAAAAAACGTACAAAGAATGGTTTAGACAAAAGAGAAGACATGTGTCTACTGCCAAGTATTACCACTTCTTTGACAAGGCACATTTGGCGTTGTTCTACATATCACAAATTGCGTTTTTCACGTTAGCTGTAGTATTGCTAAGTTTTCAATTTCAATGGATGATTGTTTTGGGATTAATATCTTTTAGATATTTATTTGCATGGTTATCATTGGGATTTGGAGCAGGTAATTTAAAAGAAAAAGACCTGATGTATTGGTTCCCAATCCTTGAGATAGGATTGTTGTTCACTCATCTGTTGGTCTTTATTACAAATTTATTCTCAAAACCGGTACATTGGAAATAAATGTCAACCAAATTCAGAATGCCATAAACAAAGCAAAAGAAGGTGATCAAATCGCCTTTACCTTTTTGCTGGATACCTATTGGAATGAAGTCTATAACTTTTTGTATAGACGCACCCAAAACGATACCATGGCTGAAGACATCACCATAGAAACTTTTTCTAAGGCATTTGACAAGATCAAAATGTATCAGGAAGAATATGCATTCAACACCTGGTTAATTGCCATTGGAAAGAATGTGCACATTGATTTGTTGCGAAAGAAAAAAGCGTCCATATTTATTGAACTCCAAGAGAACGATATGGATTCACCATATGATGTCATTGACGCGACACCATCTGTAGAGGATGAAATCATACAGGAACAGAATTTAAATGCCCTTTTGAGTTGCATCAAGCAATTGCATCCCAATTATCAAGAAGTCATTCAACTGAGGTATTTTCAAGAACTCAGTTACCAAGAAATTGCTGACCTTCAAAAAGAAACCCTCAGCAACATCAAGATAAAAATCATGAGAGCTAAAAAGTTGTTGGCAGACAAAATCCAAGAACACAAAAACACGCTTAAATAACATAAAAAAAGGAGTCTTTACCAAGAACCATGCGTTCTAAATGTAAAGACTCCTTTTTTTTTATATGTATTATAGAATGGGCTACTCTTCTATTTTTCCAGCATTGCTTTTGGCTAAGGTGATACTCAAAAAGACATATCCAATTAGAGCAGCCAACGTGGAAGAAATTAAAATTGCCATCTTAGAGATCACAATATCCTCGTGGTTGGTAAAGGCCAGGTTGGTGATAAAAATGGACATGGTAAAGCCAATACCCGCCAAACAAGCCACTGAAAACAATTGAATCCAACGCACACCGGTGGGGAGTTTACAGATTCCAAGGCTGATTACCAAGAGTGAGAAAACAAAAATTCCCAATGGTTTTCCAACCACCAATCCCAAAAATATTCCAATTGAATTGACATGAGTCAAACCGTCTACTGCTGCCTGATCAATCTCAATTGCAGTATTTGCCAAGGCAAATAAGGGCAAAATTAGGAAAGCTACCGGCTTAGCCAATTTGTGTTCCAACCATTCAGAAAGAGAATTCTTTTCTGAGAATGGTATGGTAAAAGCCAAAACAACACCAGCAATAGTAGCGTGTACTCCAGATTGCAGCATCAGATACCAAGCAATCACTCCTCCAATGAGGTAGATAATAATGGAATTCACTTTGAACTTATTACAAATACCCAAGATTCCAAGTACCTCCAAAGCCCCCAACAGATAGACCAAAGAAAAATTAGAGGTATAAAAAATCCCAATCACTACAATGGCCATCAAATCATCAATTACCGCCAGTGCAGTCAAAAATATTTTCATTCCCAAGGGCACTCTATTTCCCAAAAGAGTCAAAACACCTAAGGCAAATGCAATATCTGTCGCCATCGGTATCCCCGCTCCTGCCTGTGTTGGTGTGCCGTAATTGAAAAACAAAAAGATTCCCGCAGGAACCAATACCCCACCAATTGCAGCAAATATGGGCAGTAACGCTGCCTTAACATTGGACAGTTCCCCCGTGTATATTTCTCGTTTTAATTCCAAACCTACAAAGAGAAAGAAAATAGCCATCAATCCGTCATTGATCCAAAATTCCAAATTCCCCAAGGGCAATTGGGTACTCCAAAAAGCGTGATAATCTGTGTGGAAAGCAGAATTGGCAATGATAATAGACAAAATAGTACAGATAATTAAAGTGATTCCCGCAGATTTATCATTCCCTACAAAGTCACTATATAATTTAGTAATTCCCATAAAAATAGTTTTGGTTTCCACAAATATATTATTTAAATCACAGCAAACGGCAACTTTTACAATAAAGAAATCAGATAAAAAGAGGTTAAAACTAACAGATATCAAAAATAATCACATCAAAACTTCCAAAGAATACGATATTTAATAATTATATTTGTGTTTGCAAACGCACAGAATATGGAAACTGTTTTAGACACAAATAAATTACCAATAAGCAAACCCAAATGGTTGAGAGTAAAGCTTCCAACCGGGAAAAAATACACAGAATTAAGAGGATTAGTTGACAAATACAAACTAAACACCATTTGTACCTCTGGTAGCTGCCCAAATATGGGAGAGTGCTGGGGTGAAGGAACGGCTACCTTTATGATTCTTGGAAATACCTGTACCAGATCATGTGGATTTTGTGGTGTAAAAACCGGAAGACCAGATACTGTTGATTGGGACGAACCAGAGAAAGTGGCACGATCAATAAAAATCATGAACATCAAACACGCGGTTTTAACCAGCGTGGATCGCGATGATTTGAAAGACGGTGGATCCATCATCTGGTATGAAACAGTTAAGGCGGTAAGAAGAATGAATCCTGAAACCACCTTGGAAACTTTAATTCCGGATTTTCAAGGCATGGAACGCAATATTGACCGCATCATAGAAGCCAACCCTGAGGTGGTTTCACACAATATGGAAACGGTAAAACGCCTGACACGTGAGGTGCGCATCCAAGCAAAATACGAAAGAAGTTTGGGGGTATTAAAATATTTAAAAGACAACGGCATCAACAGAACAAAATCTGGAATTATGTTAGGTCTTGGAGAAACTGAAGAAGAAGTAATCCAAACACTACACGATCTTAGAGATGCCAGAGTGGATGTGGTTACTATTGGTCAATATTTACAGCCTAGTAAAAAACATTTACCCGTTAAAGAATTCATCACGCCAGAACAATTCAAGAAATACGAAGAAATTGGGAAAGAACTTGGATTCAGACATGTGGAAAGCGGTGCATTAGTGCGCTCATCCTACCATGCCCAAAAACATATTTTATAATTTTATATCATTAGAAATGTCTGAAATTAAAGTTGCTATTAACGGCTTTGGCCGTATTGGCAGAAATGTGTTTCGTCTGCTCATGAATCACCCAACCATCAAGGTGGTTGCCATCAATGATTTGGCAGACAACAGAACCATGGCACATTTGTTGAAATATGACAGCATACACGGGGTCTTACCAGATGCCGTAACTTATACTGAAGAAGCTATTTTGGTCAACCAAAATCCAACGCTTTTTTATCATGAAAAAAACATCGCTAATTTGGATTGGAAAAAACTGGAAGTAGATTTTGTCATAGAATCTACTGGAAAGTTTAAAACATTTGACTTGGCATATCAACACATCACCTCTGGAGCTAAAAAGGTTATTCTTTCTGCCCCACCAGATGATGACATCATCAAAACGGTTGTTCTTGGCGTCAATGAACATTTGTTGGACGGATCTGAATTGATCATTTCAAACGCAAGTTGCACCACCAACAACGCTGCACCAATGATCAAAGTCATCAAAGAACTCTGCGGTATTGAACAGGCATTTATCACCACAGTCCATTCATACACTACAGACCAAAGCTTGCATGACCAACCGCATAAAGATTTGAGAAGAGCCCGTGGAGCAGCCCAGTCCATTGTACCAACAACAACTGGTGCAGCAAAGGCACTAACCAAGATTTTCCCAGAGTTTACAGGAAAAATTGGCGGTGGAGGAATTCGAGTTCCCGTACCAGATGGGTCTTTAACAGACATCACCTGCTATGTGAGTAGAGAAGTTTCTGAAACTGAAATCAACGAAGCATTTAAAAATGCGGCAGAAACACATTTAAAAGGCATCCTATCATACACAGAAGATCCGATTGTTTCTGTAGACATTCAAGGCAATCCAACCTCGTGTCTGTTTGATTCCCTCTTGACTTCTGCCATCGGAAAAATGGTAAAAGTAGTGGGATGGTATGACAATGAGATTGGATATTCATCAAGATTGATTAATTTGATTGAACATATT
>JAGHSS010000026.1 GCA_018065745.1 Candidatus Neoflavobacterium equi
TTTTTATTCAATCCAAATAACAAAAGCATAAAAATATGTTATTGATCTGAGAAATTCTACTCACACAAATTCCAATTTTTAATGCTAAATTGAACCAAAAATAAAGTCACATCATGTTTAAAAAATACAGATATACCTTTTTATTTATCGGCACCTTTCTGCTCATTAAATCGGCCAGTTTTTTTCCTCATTTTATAGAAGCAATTTACAGCACTGGGATGTACCCAAAATATGCCGCATTTTTAAGATCCCTGTTTGGAAACACCTCAATAGCTGTTGGAGATGTGATGTATTTAATTTTGATCATCCTTCTTTTGGTACGACTGTTTATTACTATAAGAAACAAAACACTAAATTTTCAAGTGGTCTTTAAATATGCGACTATTTTCTTGATTGTGTTCAACCTTTCTTGGGCTTTGAATTACTACAGAGTACCCCTGCATGAAAAGATGGATTTTAAAACAGCATATCAAGAAGAAGATTTGGAAGAATACACAGCCATATTAATACTGAGAGCTACTAAACTGTATATTAAATACAAAGGAACAGCAGACACCACTGCCATAGCCATTCCCTACAGCAAGCAACAAATTATAGCAGATGCAAATTTAGGCTATCGTGAATTGCACAAAAAACACCCGCAGTTTCACTTTGAAATATCCTCCTTCAAGTATTCGCTCATCAGTACCCCGTTGACTTATATGGGATTTGCAGGATATTTTAATCCTTTTACAAATGAGGCGCAGATCAACTCCAAAATTCCCGTCCTCAGCTTCATGACAACAGTACCACATGAAATGGCACATCAAACAGGAATAGGATCAGAATCAGAGGCCAACTTCATTGGGTATTTGGCAGCCATCAATCATCCAAAACCCTATTATGATTATGCCGCTACCCTTTTTGCACTCAAATACTGCATCAACAGATTGCCCTTCAAAGACGAACAAACTTATGAAGCCTACCTCAAAAAACTGCCTCCTGGAATACAGGCAAATTTCAGAGAATCCAAACAATTTTGGGAAGCTCATCACACCTTCATTGACACGATATTTGAATTTGTATATGATAAATTTTTAAAGATTAACAACCAAGAATTTGGTATTGAAGGATACAGTAACTTCATTGAGCTCTTAATTAACTATGATTACATACCAACAAAAAATGGGCAATAGTAAGTACTATTGCCCATTTTTTCTGTTTTGAACCCAAATATTAAGAATCTGGAAGTTGCTCCTCTTGGTTAAAAGATTGCACATTCTTCTTTTTATAAGATCTGATAATCAAACGTCCCTCACGGTCCAATTTGATGTAATTGTAAAGCCAGTTAGTCAATACCACCGCTTTATTTTTGAATCCAATCAAAGAGATTAAGTGGATAAACATCCAAACAAACCACGCAAAGAAACCACTGAATTGGAATTTAGGCAAATCAACTACTGCCTTATTTCTTCCAATAGTAGCCATAGATCCTTTATCGTTGTATTTGAAAGGTTTCATTAAACTCTCTTTTCCATCCATAAGAAGGAAAATATTTTCAGCCAAATATTCAGCTTGTTGAATAGCAGGTTGCGCCATCATTGGGTGTCCAAATTTAAAGTCTTCAGAAACCATACTCGCAACATCTCCCAAGGCAAAAATATCTTTATATCCTTTAACCTGGTTGAATTCATTAACACTGATTCGCTCTGCGCGAGGCACAATTGCATCAGCGTGTAAACCTTTAATAGCAGCTCCCATAACCCCTGCAGACCAAATTACAGTCTGAGTGTGAAATTTAAGCTCTCCCAAAGTATCTACAATCTTACCATTATAGTTGGTAACTCTTGTGTTTTTAAAAACCTTAACTCCAAGTTTTTGTAAAAATTCTTCAGCTTTAGCAGATGATTTTGGAGTCATCGCATCCAACAATCTTCCACCACCTTGAACCAAGTTGATTTCCATTTTGGTAATGTCCAAATCTGGATAATCTTTTGGCAAGATATCTTTTTTCATTTCAGCTAACGCACCAGCAAGTTCCACACCTGTTGGTCCACCACCCACAATGACAAAATTCATCAAACTCAAGCGTTCTTTTTCATCGTTAGTCAACAACGCCTGTTCAAAATTCTCCAATACCAAACTTCTAATGTTCAATGATTGAGGAATTGTTTTCATCGGCATACTGTGCTTTTCAATATCTTTATTACCAAAATAATTGGTTTTAGAACCTGTAGCAATAACTAAGTAATCATAAGTCAATTCACCGATATCAGAAAGAATACGTTTGTTCTCACCATCAATTTCTTTAACCTTTGCGATTCTCACAAAGAAGTTTTGAAAGTTCTGAACTACTTTTCTAATGGGATATGCAATGGAACCGGCTTCTAAACCACCTGTAGCAACTTGATATAATAAGGGCTGGAACGTGTGATAGTTGTGCTTGTCCAATAAGACAACTTGTACCTTTTTGTTTTTCAATTTCTTTGCAAGAGTAATACCTGCAAATCCCCCACCAATAATTACAATTCGAGGTAGATTTGAATCTGGAATATTCATATCTTTTGTTTACATAATTAATTCATTACAAAGG